>NZ_CAWPRC010000150.1:0-184640 GCF_963890165.1 Aliivibrio sp. SR45-2
AAAGCGTTTTCGCTTTTCTGTGAAGAGGACGGTCATTTTATCGTTTTAAGCCTCAGTGTCAAGCACTTATTCGAAACTTAATTTCTAAACCATCCTGACTAACCTGATTGCGAATCCCTTATGGGATGGGCTCTCCGTGTCAGTGAGGTCGCATTATAGAGAGTTCGATCACATTGGCAAGCCTTTTATGTGATTATTATTAATTTTCAATTTAAGTGCGTAATAATCCACCTTAGATGCACATTAATACAGCTTAACGCTCAGATTATGAACTTTTATCGATTAAATACTCAAATCACATAGTTATTAATTAACTCTCTAAGTATACCGTAATGACCACCTTCTATGATTTAGATCTAATTAGATACCAACAAAGTGTTATATAAGATTGAGCTGAAAAACCAAAGCCATTCATTCCTTAAACTTATTTCTCTTTTGGTCGATATAGCAAGTTAAGGATAATCATCAAAATTAGGATCAACAGCATGAAGCTAAAAACACAATCTTATGTTCTCGCAACTATTATTTTATTTTCACTGATTATAATGACAGCTACTGGGCTATGGACCTTGCGAGTTGCAAGTACCATTGATAATAAAGCACGAGTTACTGAGCTTTTTCAAACAACTTATAATTTAATTGCCAATATGGAAGATATGGTAAGAGAAGGTAAGATCGATGAAGAGAAAGCAAAAGAACTAACGATTACTATCCTGCGAAATAATATTTATAAAGATAATGAATACGTTTACGTTGCTGATGAAAGTTTAATGTTTCTAGCTGCTCCGCTTGATCCTCAACTCCATGGAACCAGTTTTCATGAATTTAGAGACAGTGAAGGTCGTAGCGTAGGTCAAATCTTAGATAATGCCATTTCTCAAAATCCAAATGGAATCGCTGAATATACCTGGTCTTTGAAAATGCCAGATGGCAGCATTGATAAAAAATTATCTATCGCAGAAAAAACAACAGACTGGAATTGGGTAGTAGGTACAGGGATCGGAGAAACAGAAGTAAATACTCGTTTTTGGTCTACCGCTCAATGGCAGTTTGGACTTGCCTTTATTATTGCTAGTTTAATATTTAGTATTTTAATGATTTCAATTAAACGTATGCTAGCTTTACTTGGTGGTGAACCTAAAGATGTCCATGCCGCTATTCAAACAGTAGCCGCAGGAGAGATCGTAACTCAATTTGAAATAAAAGCACCTGAAGGCAGTATTTATCAAGCAGTACAAACGATGAATATTTCTTTAGCAGATCTTGTTCAACACTTAACTCAATCAATGTTGGCATTAAAGTCAGAACTGTCGGATGTCCACTCAAGGGCAGGCACTGTTAGTCAACTAACAGAGAACCAACACCAATCAACAGAAATGATTGCAACAGCTATAACTGAAATGGCCTCTTCTGCAAACAATGTAGCTGAATCAGCACAACAAACCGCAATCAATACCGATGAAGCTGATAAGCAAAGTCTTCGAACTCAAGAATTAATTAATGCGACCGTTTCTAATATAGAAGGGTTAGCAGATCAATTAAACACTGCAAGTACCGCCGTTGCTGAATTAGATAATGAAGTTAATAGTATAGTTAAAGTGCTTGATGTCATTGGTGACATCGCGGAACAAACCAATCTATTAGCACTAAATGCCGCAATTGAAGCAGCTCGAGCAGGTGAACAAGGCCGTGGTTTTGCTGTTGTTGCTGACGAAGTTCGTAATCTTGCAGGACGAACACAAGGCAGTACTAAAGAAATACAGCAAATGATCTCTAACCTTCAAGAAGGTTCACAGAATGCCATATCAACAATGACAATTTGTGCTGAAACAAGTCAAAGTACTGTTGCTGAATCTAAAAATGCTTCTGATGCATTACAGCAAATAGTCACTGCTCTTGAATCTATATCAAGTATGAGTCATCAAATTGCAAACGCCTCTGAAGAACAAAAGCATGTTAGTGAAGATATAACTCAACGCGTTAATATTATTGAAGAAAGCGGACAGCAACTAGCAAGAGTTGTCGCAGACAGCAAAGAAAGTACTCAAACATTAACAGAATTAGCTGATGATTTAGAAACATGGTTAAACAAGTTTCGAGTTAAAGGATAATATATAACTGACTCAAACAAAAAATGGCATACCTCGCAGGTGTGCCATTTTTATATCTGGATACTTTATTAAAAAGGTAGATACTTTCTATGTATAAAACAGAAACGAAAAAAGCCTCGTCATTTCTGACGAGGCTTTAAAAGTGGCTCCCTTTGCTGGACTTGAACCAGCGACATACGGATTAACAGTCCGGCGTTCTACCAACTGAACTAAAAGGGAATAGGTATTGCGTCTCATAAAGAGAATTAATGGTGCCGACTACCGGAGTCGAACTGGTGACCTACTGATTACAAGTCAGTTGCTCTACCTACTGAGCTAAGTCGGCACACTAATTTTTTAATTGCTCGTGTTTAATTAAATTTAAGCACCAACAATATAATATGGTGCCCGGAGGCGGAATCGAACCACCGACACGAGGATTTTCAATCCTCTGCTCTACCGACTGAGCTATCCGGGCAACGAGATGTATTAGACGGCTTTTTGGCTTCTAGGTCAACTAATAATTGCGAAAAAAAGTTCGTTTGATGAAAATATACACTGAATGCCTGTTTTTATAACGTTTCATTAAACATAGCACTTAAAATACAACATCAAACACAGGCTTCATTCGCAATTATTACATCTCTTGAAAACCATCATTAATCTCGATTAACTAAGACTTACAACCCAAAAATATCAGTTAACCATCTAGCAGGACTGTTTTTCTTCTCACATTCAATTTTATATTGCCCACTCTTATCCCAGATAGGTAACTTAACGCTTCCAGAACAATCCGGCTCTAATGTTTTATTACTTTCTAAGTCAAATCTGGCCGTTGTCACTTCTTTAGGCCAAGGTAATTGATAAGCTTCTGGCGTTCTTAAGCTAAGATAATCTGCGTACACCCTTAATGCCCCACTAGAACCAGTCAACTTCATCGGCTTATTGTCATCTCTTCCAAGCCATGTGATCGCGACTTCTCTTCCATCAATCCCTGCATACCAGCTGTCTCTAGAGTCATTACTGGTACCTGTTTTACCCGCTAGAGTGGCCCAATTGTATTTACTGTTTAAGAATCTTGCCGTTCCTTCACTAACGACTTTCTTCATCCCATAGATAGTTAACCAAACCGCTTGTTCTTGGACAACCAGAGAAGATCGAGGGAAGTTTTCATAAAGTAACTCTCCATCACTATTCACAACGGCTTTAAGTGCCGTTAAAGGTGACTTTCGCCCACCGTTGCCTAATGTTTGATACATTTGAGCCACTTGATAAGGAGATAAATTTAATGATCCCAATAACATTGAAGGAACCTGATTAATTTCACTCGCTTCAATACCAAGCTTGACCAAGGTATCTGTTACTTTATTTAAACCAACCATTAAGCCAAGGTTGACCGTTGGCACATTTAACGAACGCGAAAATGCATAATAAAGAGGGACTTCCCCTCTGAATTTGCGATCAAAATTTCTCGGAGTCCACGTAGTTCCTTTGCTTCCTTTTAATTCGATCGGTTTGTCATCTAGCGTACTCGCCAATGAAAACTTCTCAGGACTTTCTAAGGCAGATAAATAAATAGCCGGTTTTACTAACGAACCAATAGGACGCTTCGCATTAATCGCTCGATTAAATCCATCAAATCCCGTTCGACTACCACCAATCATCGCTCTAATTTCACCACTTTGACGATCCACCACAACCATTGCAGCCTCTAATCCCTTACCTGCTCGCTTCTCTAGCTGAGGAACCGTTCGTTCTACCGCTTGTTCTGCTTTTTGCTGTGATAATGGGTCAAGTGTAGTAAAGACTCGTAGCCCTTCGCCTTTTTGATACGCCTCCCCTGCTTTTTCTTTCAATTCCCATTTCAGTTGCTGAAAGTACGCAGGTTGGCGGGTAGATATCGTCGCTCTCTTTTTTACATCCAAAGGACGAGTCGCTGCCATTTCATATTGACGAGGTGATAAGATCTCTTCTTGCATCATCAAACGTAATACCAAATCTCGACGCTCTTTTACTCTTTCAGGGAAGCGCATCGGATTATAATAAGAAGGTCCTTTCACCATACCAACAAGCATAGCAAGTTGATCAATTCTTAACTCTTCAATTGGACGTCCAAAATAAACTTGAGCAGCCAAACCAAAGCCATGAACCGCTTCGCCTCCTGTTTGCCCTAAATAAACCTCATTTAAATACGCTTCTAATATACGGTCTTTACTGTAACGATAATCCAAGATAAGTGCGATGTAGGCTTCTCTCACTTTTCGCCACAATGTTCGCTCACTTGATAAAAATAAGTTTTTAGCAAGTTGTTGAGTCAAGGTACTTCCGCCTTGTACTGTTCTACCTGCTTTAATATTTACCACCATCGCCCTTGCAATGGCTAAAGGAGAAACGCCATCATGTTGATAAAAATCACGATCTTCTGTTGCCAATAACGCATCGACCATAACTTCTGGAAATTGCTCTCTACGCAAAAACAAACGTTGTTGGTCATCATCCGCATCTAGCATACCTAAAAATTGAGGCTCTATTTGTAAAAAGCCCATTTGCTTTTTCACACTCAAATTAACTATTTTTTGTAAACCATCAGAATTGAAATACAACATGACATGACGATCGGGTTCTGGACCTTGTTGGAATTCAAAAGGTCGACGGATCAATTCAATTTTTGTTGATGATGATGAATATTCACCAGGTCGCTGTGGTTGCCCTACTTTTTGGTATTTTAAAAAATTCAATTCACTTTTAACGGATTTTAAACTGATATTTTGCCCAGGAGATAACGACAATACTCGACTATAAACAACCGTAGGCAATTTAAATAATTGACCATCAAATCGATTTTTAACCACAGTATCTAAATAAATACCCGCGATAACTAAAACAGCGAGTACGACTAACCCTAACTTCAAACCAAGAATAAATAGAGCTTTCCAAAACGAATTTTTATTCTGTATTTTCTTTTTTGCCGTCGCTTTACGCTTTGTTGGCGTTTTCTTTTTTGCTACCGGCTTTTTTGGTGCAGCCTTTACTGGTGTTTTCTTTTTTTCAACCATGAGAGTTCTTTTTAAATTAGAGAATAAAAAATTAATTAAAATGACGTTTTGTTTTCTTTGTTGCTGCATGGGATGCAGGATCATCAGGCCAAATATGTCTTGGGTAGCGTCCTTTCATCTCTTTTTGAACATCTCGATAAGACCCAGCCCAAAAACCAGCTAAGTCACTCGTTGTTTGTAATGGTCGTTGAGCAGGAGACAGTAACTCCATCACTAAACGTTTTTTACCTTGAGCTAATAAAGGAGAATCCGCTTCACCATACACTTCTTGCATTCTAACGGATATTTTAGGCTCATATTGTGGATCATACACAATTGCTGCTTTAGTGCCCGTAGGTAAGACATAATGAGTAGGTAAATACTCATTTAACAACTTAATGTTTTCCCACCCGACGTAGGCTTCTAACGCATCTTTTAAATTAATCGACTTCAAATGTTTATCGTTATTAACACCGTTCATGAACGGCAATAACCACTCATCAAGTCGGCTTAATAAATCGTCATCATTCGTAGGAGGCAGTGGATGTTCTGGCATCCACAGTGCCATGCAACGTAAGCGTAATAGCAATGAATACGTCGTAGAGCTCCAGCCTAAGCAATCTAATCCTTTACGCTTAACCATCGATAATAACGCATGTGCTATCTTATTTTTATCAGGGGAAGACATTCGCTCTTTGCTTAAAAGGATTTTATTTAAATAAGTTCGCTTTTCTGCAATCATTCTCCCTGATTTTTCATCCCAATCCACATGCTCAACATCAAATATACAACTTGCACACACGGTATTTAATGATGTTCTCGATAAACTTGCCGCTAAAAACACCTGACTGCGATTCTGCATTCCTTTTAATAAATCCACCACCACCAAATGTTCACTCTGGGCAATAGATTCAATTTCATCAATTTGAACTCCATGACCATTAGATAATTGAAAATGACCCACGGCTCCCTTTTCTATCGCTATACGATCAGGAAAACCACACGCTAATGTCTCACCAATTAACGCTAAGGAGACGTTATGTAGATCAACATCCACTTCCATCAATTTGGCTAAACGAGAGACCCTTTGCTGATAGTAATGTTGTTTTGGGTACTTTCCGTCTATAAAAACAGAAAGATGAAGGGAAAGATCATTCGATCTAATTGATTTAGCGGACTCTTCAATAATCGGTAAGATATGTAATGCGGTCTGTAAGTGCTCATTAGACAAAGCCTTCGCTTGTAATAACACCGTCGCTAATCTAGGTTCAATACCCAGTCGTTGAGCTTGCTCTCCCTTTAATGTCAATTTACCTTGTTGATCAATCAACCCGAGTAAGCACAACAATTCCTTTCCTTGATTCATATTTGAATCTGGCGGTGGAGTTAACCACATTAAGTCAAGAGGATCTGTCACCCCCCATTTTGTTAGCTCAACGATAAGCGAAGATAAATCCGAAGACTCAATCTCTGGCGTTTGAGATACCGCCAATTGTTGGTATTGAGATTCACTGTATAAGCGAAGGCAAATCCCTTCTTCTAAGCGTCCTGCCCTTCCTTTTCGTTGTTCCGCAGAAGATTGAGCTATTCGTTTTTGTTCTAGTTTAGTAATACCTGTTTTCGCATCAAACGTAGCAGTACGCTCATAACCACTATCAATAACAATTCTAATCCCTTCAATTGTTAAACTTGTTTCAGCAATGTTTGTTGCCAATACCACCTTTCTCTTTCCATTCACTGCAGGCTGCAAAGCTTGTAATTGTTTTTTCGGTTCTAGCTGACCATAAAGTGGAGCAACAATCACATCTGAAGATACATTTCTAAGCCTATCTTCTAATTGTCTAATTTCACCAGCACCAGAAAGAAAAACAAGAATAGATCCCTTTTCTTCATCTAACATTTTACGAATAGAAGACTCAGTGGCTTCAACAATTCTTTGATTTACTTTTAAAGGTTGATATTGCGTTGTCACCGGGAACATTCGCCCATCAGATTCTAAATAACAGGCTTGTGGTAAAAGTTGTTTTAACGCGTCATGTTCCAATGTTGCAGACATAACAAGTAGCTTAAGATCCTCTCGTAAGGCTTCTTGAACTTCTAATGCAAACGCCAGCGCCGTGTCTGCATGTAAACTACGTTCATGGTATTCATCGAAGATTAATAGGCCAACACCGGATAATTCAGGGTCAGATTGAATCATTCGAGTCATAATCCCCTCAGTCACAATTTCAAGTCGAGTCTTATTACTTACTTTCGTCTCACCACGAACTCTAAATCCGATTTGCTCTCCCACCTTCTCACCTAACAAAGACGCTAAATAAGACGCAATATTTCTCGCGGCCAATCGTCTCGGTTCTAGCATGATAATTTTACCCGTGATGACATTCTCTTTTAATAACATCAGAGGTAAATGAGTCGACTTACCCGCCCCCGTCGATGCTTTTAAAATCACTTGTGAATGCGTTCGTAATTTATCAATCAGTGATGGGATCACTCTTTCAATCGGCAACTGTGACAATGTTCTCGCCTTATGGCATTATCTCGAATTAAACCATTGTACAAAAAAACAGTAGTTAAATGAAATTTGAAGCCAAATTAGAGTCTGGAATATTAATAAAACGTTATAAACGCTTTTTAACAGACATAAAGTTACCCGATAAAAGTGAACGAACAATACATTGTGCGAACACTGGAGCGATGACTGGCTGCGCAGAACCAGGCAATACGGTGTTTTTTTCAACATCCAGTAACCTAAAGCGCAAATACCCTAACAGTTGGGAGCTCAGCGTCACAGAACAGAATCACACAATATGCGTTAATACCATCCGAGCAAATCAATTGGTTGTTGAAGCCATTATCAATAAAGAGATTGATGAGTTAGTTAATTACGCAGAGTTAAAAACTGAAGTAAAATATGGTTCAGAAAATAGCCGTATTGATATTTTACTCAGTGAAAAAATGCTGCCTGACTGCTATATTGAAGTGAAGAGTGTCACTCTATTGGATGAATCTGGGCAAGGCTATTTTCCTGACTCAGTCACAACAAGAGGACAAAAACACCTTAGAGAACTGACTGAAATAGCGCAAAATGGACAAAAAGCCGTTTTATTTTTTGCTGTTTTGCATTCAGGTATTGAAAAAGTCTCTATCGCACACCATATAGACCAACAATATTATTCTTTATTATTAGAAGCGATAGAAAGTGGGGTCACTGTACTTTGCTACCAAGCAGAGATGTCACCAACAGAGATGAAGATCGTACGCAAGCTACCTTTTAGTATTTAATTGCATTTAATGGCAATAAATACATTCTTTTGAAGAAAAGTGCTACGTTCTTGATACTAGATCTCAATTGGTGAAATCAATATTTGATTGCCCCTTTTCTTTCTGTTATAGATAGCGCCCTCATTTGGCTAGTGAGAGTCAGAGATGTTTTTAGGAGAAGCTGTAATGCCACAGAGCAATACAAAAAAGACGCTAGGTATTCTAGCTATTGCAGGTGTAGAACCTTACCAGCCTAAAGCTGGTGAAGAGTACATGGGCCCAGCACAAGTAGAACATTTTACTAAAATTCTAGACGCTTGGCGTAATCAACTAAGGGAAGAAGTTGAACGCACAGTTAATCATATGAAAGATGAAGCAGCGAATTTCCCGGATCCAGTAGATCGCGCCGCTCAAGAAGAAGAATTTAGTTTAGAGCTACGTAATCGCGATCGCGAGCGTCGCCTGATTAAAAAAATTGAAAAAACACTAAGCAAAATCGAAGAAGAAGAATTCGGATTCTGTGATTCTTGTGGTGTTGAAATTGGTATTCGTCGCTTAGAAGCACGTCCAACTGCTGACCTTTGTATTGACTGTAAGACACTTGCAGAAATCAAAGAAAAGCAAATGGCAGGTTAATACCTATAAAGTAATTAAAAAGGGAGCATTGGCTCCCTTTTTTACGTCTAAATAGTAGAATATGATGAACACTCAGTACATAGGACGATTTGCTCCATCACCTTCTGGCCCATTGCATTTTGGCTCTCTTATCGCTGCATTAGGAAGTTACTTGCAAGCTAAGTCCCAACAGGGCCAATGGTTAGTTCGTATTGAAGACCTCGATCCCCCTCGTGAAGTAGAAGGCGCTTCTGCCCTTATTCTACAAACCCTCGAAGATTTTGGGTTCGAATGGGATAATGAAGTAATTTACCAAAGCCAACGTCATCATATCTACCAAAATAAAATCGAAGAATTACTTCTAAAAAATCAAGCTTACTATTGCCAATGTTCTCGAAAAAGAATAAAAGAAGACGGTGGTTTTTATCTTGGTCATTGCAAGGATAAGCAATGCGCTAAAATAGACTCTGCCGTTCGTCTTGTTATGACTCATCCCATAGAAGCATTTGAAGACATAAAGCATGGTACGATTCATATACCGCAACAACTCGCTAAAGAAGATTTTATAATCAAACGCCGTGATGGCCTTTTTGCTTATAATTTAGCGGTTGTTTTAGATGATATAGAACAAGGCATTACTGAGGTGGTTCGAGGCGCTGATTTAATAGAGCCAACAGGACGTCAAATTTCACTATACCGTCAACTGAATATAAAAGAAGTAAGTTACCTTCATTTACCTCTGGCCGTTGATAATTTAGGGAAAAAATTATCCAAACAAAATCATGCCCCGGCAATAGACAATAACAACCCAATACCGACACTATTAGCAGCGTTAGTATTTTTAGGTTTTGTTTTACCCAGGGATATACAACAAGCCACATTGAATGAAATTTTTCAATGGGCAATCAAAAATTGGCAACTAAAACAGCTCCCTGCTGGGCTCGAGATCACTACCCCATTCTCAAGCTCTTCAATTTAAGCTATCATGTGCGCCTATTTTTGACTGCTCACTTGAATATCGAGGTAAATTATCTTTAATCAAGTCGCCCGTTTTTGTCGTAATTTACTCAAAAACAACAGTGAAATCTGCTCAACAGAGGATTTGAAACTGAACGTTATCACACGCCAAGAACATAATATTTCACGTAAAGACTTAAGTGATAATGCACTCAAAGTTCTTTACCGCCTAAGCAATGCTGGATACGACGCCTATCTAGTAGGAGGAGGTGTGCGCGATATAATTCTAGGACAAGAACCTAAAGATTTTGATATCGCCACCAATGCCACTCCAGAGCAAATCAAAAAACTATTTAGAAATTGCCGATTGATTGGCCGTAGATTCCGTCTTGCTCATATTCTTTTTGGCAGAGATGTCATTGAGGTTGCCACTTTCCGTGGTCACCATAAAGAAGAAGAATCAGAGAAAAAGAACATCTCTTCTCAATCAAAAGAAGGTATGTTATTGCGTGATAATGTCTATGGCACCGTTGAAGAAGATGCCCAACGTCGTGACTTTACGATTAATGCGATGTATTACAACATTGCAGATTACTCAATTCATGATTATGCCAATGGCATTGAAGATTTAAAAAATGGTATCGTACGTCTTATCGGTGATCCTGAAACTCGTTATCGAGAAGATCCTGTTCGAATGCTACGTGCGGTACGCTTTGCTGCAAAATTAGACATGACAATTTGCAATAAAACCGCAGAACCAATGGTTGAATTGTCCCCACTTTTACGTGATATCCCTGCTGCTCGTTTATTTGAAGAATCACTTAAACTGCTTCAAGCAGGAAAAGGCTTAAATACCTATTTAATGCTGCGTAAATTTAACTTGTTTCAACAGTTATTCCCCGCGCTTACGCCATTTTTAACAAAAGAAGGCAACAGTCAAACGGAACAAATGATCGAACTTGTATTACATTCAACAGACAACCGTATAAATAGCGGTCAACGAGTTAACCCTGCATTCATGTTTGCAGCAATGTTATGGTATCCATTAACGGCTCAAGCAAAAGAAATTCAAAACGAAAATAGCAAACTTGATGAATACGAATCCATTATGGAAGCATCTAATATCATGCTTGATATTCAAGTAAAAAGCACGGCGGTCCCTCGTCGCTTAACCGCGACTATTCGTGATATTTGGCAATTACAACTCCGTTTACCTCGTCGTACTGGTAAACGTGCGTTTATTCTTATTGACCAACAAAAATTCCGTGCTGCTTATGATTTCCTTGAAATGCGTGGAAAAGTGGAAGGTGGTGATGTAAAAGCACTCGCTGAATGGTGGACTGAATTCCAGGACGCACCAGTTCCACACCGTAATAACATGATTCAAGGCTTACATGGTGGCCGTTCAACCGGTACACGTAAACGTCGTAGCCCTTATCGTAAGAAAAAAAGAACGAATAACGATTCATGATCAAAGTAATTATCGCCATAGGGAGTAATCTAGGGGACCCTGTAGCCCAAGCAGAAGCGGCGATTGATGCTCTTCATCAATTACCAGACTCAACAGTGACGGCGGTATCATCACTGTATAGCAGCTCACCTATGGGACCTCAAGATCAACCTGACTATATTAATGCGGTAGTAGAAATAGAAACAGCACTGTCTCCCTTAGCATTATTGGATCTTACCCAGAAAATCGAACTTGAAAGAGGTCGAGTAAGAAAAGATGAACGCTGGGGACCAAGAACCCTTGATCTCGACATTATTTTATTTGGCGATCAAACGATCGACAATGAGCGATTAACCGTACCTCACTACGGAATGAGAGAACGAGAATTTGTTCTCTACCCGCTCGCAGAAATTAATAACGATTTAATTTTACCTGATGGCTCAACCCTTTCTCAACTATTGGCAACAGTAGATAAGAATGGGCTAGCCGTTTGGGAAAAGTAATCGCTTCTCGTAAGGATGTTTTATGAAAAAAATCTCTATTCATGATCTAATGAAATGGAAGCAAGATGGTCGTAAATTTGCAACAGTCACAGCTTATGACGCTAGCTTCGCACAACTATTTGAACAGCAAGATATGCCTGTTTTATTAGTCGGTGATTCATTAGGTATGGTATTACAAGGTAAAAGCGATACATTGCCTGTAACAACCGAAGAGATCGCTTATCATACACGCTGTGTACGTGCTGGTAGCCCAAACAGCTTATTAATGGCTGATATGCCATTTATGAGTTACGCCACTCCAGAACAAGCCTGTCAGAACGCGGCTAAGTTAATGCAAGCTGGCGCTAATATGGTAAAAATCGAAGGTGGTGAATGGATAGCGGAAACCATTAAACTCCTTGCAGAAAGAGCGGTACCTGTTTGTGCTCACCTTGGGTTAACCCCTCAATCTGTCAACATTTTTGGTGGATTTAGAATTCAAGGTCGTGATGAAACCAAAGCGAATCAAATGGTAAAAGACGCACTGACTCTTGAGAAAGCTGGCGCTCAAATTATCTTATTGGAATGTGTTCCCGCTTCGCTTGCTGAACGTATAACGAAAGCTTGTACCGTTCCCGTGATTGGCATTGGTGCTGGTAACGTGACTGATGGTCAAATTTTAGTAATGCATGACATGTTTGGTATCTCAGCAAACTACATGCCTAAATTTTCTAAGAATTTCTTAGCTGAAACTGGCGATATGCGTACCGCTGTAACCAAATATATTAAAGATGTTGAGCTGGGTGTATTCCCTGCAGCTGAACATACGTTTAACTAAGGAACCGTAATGGAAATTTTTGCCGATATTTTACCATTGCGTGAGCAAATAAAAACATGGAAACGAGAAGGAAAGCGTATTGCTTTTATTCCTACGATGGGAAATTTGCATGAAGGCCATCTTACTTTAGTACGAACTGCCCGAGAACATGCTGATATTATTGTCGCTAGTATTTTTGTAAATCCAATGCAGTTTAATAATGTTGATGATTTAACAAATTACCCTCGTACAATGGATGAAGATATTGAAAAGCTAACCTCTGAAAATGTGGATATGCTTTTTGCTCCCACGCCAGAAGTCATGTATCCCGACGGTTTAGATAAGCAGACGGTTGTCGATGTTCCTGTAATTTCAACGATTCTAGAAGGCGCGTCTCGACCTGGGCACTTTAAAGGTGTATCGACGGTCGTTGCAAAACTATTTAATATCGTTCAACCTGACGTTGCTTGTTTTGGTGAAAAAGATTTCCAGCAATTAGCGCTAATTCGTCAAATGGTTATTGATATGGCCATGGATATTGATGTCGTTGGTGTTGCTACCGTTCGAGAAATGGATGGATTAGCAATGAGCTCTCGCAATAACTTGCTTACATTGAATGAACGCCAACGCTCACCGGTACTCGCTCGTACTATGCGCTGGATAAGCAGTCAAATGCGCCGTGGGCGTAATGATTAGGAATCATTAATTGAAGATGCAAGTGATCAACTGCGTGCAGCAGACTTACAACCCGATGAAATTTTTATTCGTGATGCAAAAACACTGCAAGAGCCTACAGAAGAGACGACACAAGCCGTTATCCTAATGGCCGCTTTTCTTGGTCAAGTACGTTTAATTGATAATCTCGTTGTTGAATTAACAACTGCCACAAATGAGGAAGAAGAGGAAGAAGAAAAGTAATCCCTTCCTTATTATTAAATCACAAAAAAGGGCAGATGCTATTATAGCGTCTGCCCTTTTTATTTCATTTATCTCCCCTTAAATTAACTTCTTAAGCCAATACCTTTTGATATTAAGTACCAAGCCACACCGTACAAACCAAGAATAAGCCCCGTCAGTACGGAAAAAGCCACTCCAATACCAACATCTGACACTCCCAAAAAACCATAACGGAATGCGTTTACCATATAAACAATTGGGTTTAATTTAGATACGCTTTGCCAGAATTCGGGCAATAAATTAATCGAGTAAAAAACGCCGCCCAAGTACGTTAATGGCGTTAGAATAAATGTTGGAATAATACTGATGTCATCAAAAGTTCGCGCAAAAACAGCATTAATTAGACCACCAAGAGAAAAAACAATCGACGTCATAAGAACCGTTAAAACAATAACGCCAATATGAGCAATTTGAATATCAACAAAAAACAAAGAGACAAAGGTAACTAATGCACCCACGAGAAGCCCGCGTACGACACCACCACCGACAAAACCAGCAATAATGATATAGTTAGGCACAGGCGCAACGAGAAGCTCTTCAATGTTCTTTTGAAACTTCGCACTAAAAAATGAAGAAGCCACATTTGAATAAGAGTTAGTAATCACTGACATCATAATTAAACCAGGAACAATGTATTCCATGTAACTAAAACCACTCATTTCACCAATACGGGAACCGATTAAATTACCAAAAATAATAAAATAAAGTGTCATGGTAATCGCTGGAGGAACTAACGTTTGAACCCAAATACGAGTAAAACGTTTTATCTCTTTCGAAATAAGACTTTTAAATGCAGTCCAATATAAATCCATCATTACTTAGCATCTCCATTACGAACAATACTAACAAATAGCTCTTCTAATCGGTTTGCCTTGTTACGCATAGACAGCACATTAACTCCTTGGTGATTTAACTGTTCAAATAAATAATTTAAACCTTGTGACTTATCAATCTCAACTTCAATTGACCCCTCTTTGCCATTCGTTACCTTCGCCCCTTCCAGAATAGGTTCAGGGCTGCCTTCAGCCAAATCTAAAATAAACGTTTCAACTTGCAATTTATTCAATAATGCTTTCATTGACGTATTTTCAATGACTTCGCCTTTATTGATGATCCCTATATTTCGACATAACATTTCAGCCTCCTCAAGGTAGTGAGTGGTTAAAATAATCGTCACTCCTTGTTCATTAATTTCTTTTAGAAACTCCCACATAGAACGACGTAATTCGATATCAACGCCCGCCGTAGGCTCATCTAAAATCAATAACTGAGGTTCATGCATTAATGCCCTTGCTATCATCAGGCGACGTTTCATTCCTCCAGAAAGATGGCGAGCACGTTCATTTCTCTTTTCCCATAAATCCAATTTAGATAAATAGATTTCAGCCCTTTCTGCTGCCAAAGCACGTGACACCCCATAATAACCCGCCTGTTGCATAACAATTTGTTTCACGGTTTCAAACGGATTGAAGTTAAATTCTTGTGGAACTAAACCGATTTGTTGCTTAGCTTGAACTAAATGGGTGTCAATGTCGTAGCCAAAAACACTCACCTTTCCTGATGTTTTATTTACAAGGGAGCTGATAACTCCTATCGTCGTCGACTTACCCGCTCCGTTTGGACCAAGTAATGCGTAAAAATCGCCTTTTTCAACGTTTAACGAGACTCCTTTCAAGGCCTGAACACCACCTGCATACGTCTTCGTTAATTGTGTAATTTCTAATGCATTCATATTTTGTTATCTTCTTATTGAAATATTTACAACAAATCGGATTTGATAAATCAAAAGCTTGTGTATAGTAAAGCAGGATAAATAGAAGGACTTACCATGCCAGAATTAAAAGAACTCTTTGCCAATAACAGCAAATGGTCTAAAAAAATAAAATCTGAAAATCCAGAATTCTTCATTCAATTAGAAGAAGGACAAAACCCAGATTATTTATGGATTGGCTGCTCTGACAGTCGAGTACCGGCAGAACGCCTAACCGGATTACATTCAGGTGAGCTTTTTGTACACCGTAATGTAGCGAACCAAGTTATTCATACAGATTTAAATTGTTTGTCTGTACTCCAATATGCGGTCGATGTATTAAAAGTCAAACATATAATTGTTTGCGGCCACTATGGCTGTGGCGGTGTAAATGCCGCCATTGATAATCCTCAATTAGGTTTAATCAATAATTGGCTACTACATATCAGAGACTTATATTTAAAACATCGTACTTTATTTGGCTTCCTTCCTCGTGAAGAATGGGGTGATAAATTATGTGAAATAAATGTAGCGGAACAAGTTTATAATGTAGGTAATTCTACCATTATGCAAAATGCATGGGAACGAGGCCAAGAAGTTCATGTTCATGGTGTCGTCTATGGTATGGGGGATGGTGTTTTAAATGATCTTGGTGTCAAAGGACACAGCAGAGAATCCTTAGAAATATCTTACCAAGCCGCTATGGCCGTTATAACGAATCCTATTAATAAAGCATAAATCAAAAAAAAGCAGATAATCTGCTCTTTTTTAAGATTTACGCTATGTTATTACTAAATAAACCAGAAGGATATTTCCTTCTGGTTATCATTACGTTGTAATTTTCAACCGAACAAGTCGACGAAGGTGACGCATTTGGCGTTCTGCTTTTATTGTTGGGATCTCTAAATCATTAATAGTACGACCATCAGAATGTAAACCGATGTCTTTAAGTAAATACTCATTTCCAAATGGAATTTCATATCTAACTTTACGTACTTTCCGCTTCCATTCTCTCTCTTCTCGAGCAAAGTCAGCTTTAATTAATAACGTAGCTAAATGTAGATATAGTGAATGTCGCATAATATTTCTCCAAAATAAGGCAGATATATTACGACTAAAAAATACGAAGAGATGGGATCCCTTTTTATATAGCCGCAATAATCGCAGCCTATAAAAAGATTACGAATTAATTACCAGTTTCGATCGTTTACAGATGCAAACAATATAAAATCAGCACAACGTTGTTTTAATGAATGAAATACCAAAATATTGAGCCTCCTAAACTAAAATTAATTCTTTAAATGGGTGAGTTGTAAAAACTTATTTACGGTTAAATTGTAACCACTAACAATTATTAATCAAGCACTGAGTAACAGTATAAAAAAAACAAAATAAATTAATGGAAATAGATAAATAGAACATCATTTATCCTATAAATATATAGTTAATCTCCTTAAATACCCTATTTTTATCTACACACTGCAAGTAATAGAAGCATCAATAAAAAAGCCAAAGAAAGAGTATTTTCTTTGGCTTTTTTATTTAATTATTATTTTTGATTCACGTTATTCTTGAGGAACAACTTTACCAATATAAGGTAAGTTACGGTACTTTTGAGCGTAATCAATCCCCACACCCACAACAAATTCATCAGGAATAGAGAAACCAAGCCAATCTACTTTAACTTCAACTTCACGACGAGAAGGTTTATCAAGTAACGTACAAATTGCGATTGAGTTCGGCTCACGAATAGAAAGAATGTCACATACTTTACTCAACGTGTTACCAGTATCAATAATATCTTCCACTAATAATACGTCTTTTCCTTTAATATCATCATCAAGATCTTTAAGAATTCGTACATCTCGTGTGCTTTCCATACTATTGCCATAGCTTGATGCCGTCATAAAATCGACAGTCATTGGAGTATCAATCGCACGAGCTAAATCTGCCATAAAAACAAATGAACCACGTAACAAACCAACCATAACAAGCCCTTCAGACTCTTTATAGTGTTCTGAAATTTGCTTTCCTAGCTCTAATACGCGCTTATTAACCTCTTGTTCAGAGATCATAACTTCTACTGTATGTTTCATACCATCTCACTTATTCATTAAACCCACCAACGGTAGGACTTAGACAGACACAGTTTACAACAAAATAAGAATCGACATACCGCCAATTATAAAAAGTTTTTAAGATTATATGCCGTTCAATAGATCTATAAGCTTTGCGATAGCTATCGAAAGGTTAAAATTGATATGACAAATGTATGTAATTTTCCAAAATAATCTTTAACTCCGTCAAAAATTTGATTGAGACCCGTAATAATTGTTGAATATATAAACAGCCTTATGTACAGTTATTGAGAATAATAATAATAATACCCCTATAAAAAATAATAATTTGTTGGCAAGGATATAATAAAATGGAAACGATCCAAAAAAGACCGAGAACTAGGCTATCTCCAGAGAAACGAAAAGAACAACTACTTGATATTGCGATTGAGGTTTTTTCTCAACGTGGTATTGGTCGTGGCGGTCATGCAGATATAGCAGAAATTGCTCAAGTATCTGTTGCTACGGTATTTAATTACTTCCCAACCCGAGAAGATCTGGTTGATGATGTATTAAATCGAGTTGAACAACAATTTCATAACTTTATTCTAAATTCAATCTCATTAGACCGAGATGTACGCTCTAATCTTCACTCTTTACTCGTGAACATCATAGAGACAGTTCAAGTGGATAATAAGTGGATTAAAGTGTGGTTTGAATGGAGCACCTCTACTCGCGAAGAAGTATGGCCTCTTTTCTTAAGCACTCAAGTGAATAACCAAAAAGTTATTCATGATATGTTTGCTGAAGGGATTGAGCGTAACGAAGTATGTAATGATCATACCCCTGAAAACTTAGCTAAAATGCTTCATGGGATTTGTTACTCTGTATTTATTCAAGCAAACCGTAATAGCTCTTATGAAGAACTAGAACAAACGGCTAACTGCTTCTTAAATATGCTGTGTATTTATAAATAATATTCAGAATTAAAGAAATAGATAATAAAAAACCGCTGATTAGTCAGCGGTTTTTTTATATTTAAATTCTATTGGGTTAAGAGAAAATTATTTTTTTCTCTTAACTGCTTTTGCATTTGGAAGATCTGTAATAGAACCTTCATAGATTTCAGCAGCCATACCAATTGATTCATGCAATGTTGGGTGAGCATGGATAGTTAGTGCGATATCTTCTGCATCACAACCCATTTCGATTGCAAGGCCAATTTCACCAAGAAGCTCACCAGCATTAGTACCAACAATAGCACCACCGATAACACGGTTAGTGTCTTTATCAAAAAGAAGCTTAGTTAGACCATCAGCACAATCTGAAGCGATTGCACGACCTGATGCAGCCCAAGGGAAGCTTGCTGCTTCGTAGTTAATGCCTTCAGCTTTTGCTTCTTTCTCTGTCTTACCAACCCACGCGACTTCTGGTTCAGTATAAGCAATTGAAGGAATTACTTTAGGATCGAAGTAGTGCTTCTTACCAGAAATAACTTCAGCAGCTACGTGACCTTCATGCACACCTTTGTGAGCAAGCATAGGTTGACCTACGATATCACCAATAGCATGGATATGAGGTACGTTAGTACGCATTTGCTTATCAACATTAATGAAACCACGTTCATCAACAGCAACACCCGCTTTCTCAGCGTCTAGTAAACTACCGTTTGGAACACGACCGATTGCAACAAGAACAGCATCATAACGCTCAGCTTCTGCTGGTGCTTTTTTGCCTTCCATTGAAACGTAGATACCATCTTCTTTCGCTTCAACTGCTGTCACTTTCGTTTCAAGCATTAGGTTAAACTTGTTTTTGATACGCTTAGTATAAACTTTAACGATATCTTTATCTGCCGCAGGAATAACCTGGTCAAACATCTCAACAACATCAACTTGAGAACCCAGAGCATGGTAAACTGTACCCATTTCTAGACCAATAATACCACCGCCCATAATAAGCAGTTTCTTAGGTACTTCTTTTAGCTCAAGTGCATCCGTTGAATCCCAAATACGTGGATCTTCATGTGGGATGAATGGCAGTTTAATTGGACGAGAACCAGCAGCAACAATCGCATTATCAAAATTGATTGTTGTATTGCCATCTTCAGCAGTCACTTCAATAGTATTAGCACCAGTAAATTTACCAAAGCCATTAACTACCGTTACTTTACGCATCTTAGCCATACCGCCAAGACCGCCAGTTAGTTGTGTTACTACTTTTTCTTTCCACAGACGGATCTTATCGATATCTGTTTGAGGTTCACCAAATACGATACCGTGAGCGGCCATCGCTTTTGCTTCTTCGATAACTTTAGCTACGTGAAGCAAGGCTTTTGATGGGATACAACCCACATTCAAACATACACCACCAAGCGTGTTGTAACGTTCAACGATAACTGTTTCTAAACCTAAATCTGCACAACGGAATGCGGCAGAGTAACCAGCAGGGCCGGCACCAAGTACGACAACTTGTGCTTTAATTTCTTTGCTCATTTTGACCTCGTTATAGTCATTTCCCTAACAGGCTGACCGATATTCTATTATTGTTTTCAGACTGACTTTATTTTACATAGATGTTAACAGTGTGAAAGCAAGATTGGGTTAGCCTGTGAGCTAGACAACAATTCACGTTACGACAACTCTAAGAGAGAGACAATAATATTCGTAAATTGTATTTAATTTAATTCAAAAAAACTGAAGATTTCCCTCCAATTTATGAAGCAATAAGGCGGCTTATTTGCCACCTTATTGTTTATTTCAATTACCGCTAATTACAGTACTAGGCGACGAATGTCTGATAATGCACTGTTTAGGAAAGTAATGAAACGAGCACCTTCTGCGCCATCAATCACTCGGTGATCATAAGACAGAGACAGAGGAAGCTGTAGGCGAGGAGCGAACTCTTTGCCATTCCATACTGGTTTGATTTCAGACTTAGATACCCCAAGGATACCTACTTCTGGTGCATTTACGATTGGAGTAAATGCTGTGCCACCGATACCGCCAAGGCTTGAGATTGTGAAACAACCACCTTGCATATCAGAAGCCATTAATTTACCAGCACGTGCTTTCTTAGAAATAGCCATTAGCTCTTCAGATAGCTCGTAAATGCCTTTTTTGTTCACGTCTTTAAAGACAGGAACAACAAGACCGTTTGGCGTATCAACGGCAATACCTACGTTTACGTACTTCTTAAGAATGATGCTTTCGCCATCATCAGATAAAGAAGAGTTAAACGATGGGAATGCTTCAAGTGCTTTCGCAACTGCTTTCATGATGAACACAAGTGGCGTGATCTTCATACCTGTATCATTTTTCGCTTCGATTGCATTCTGTTCTTTACGGAATGCTTCTAGCTCTGTGATATCAGCGTTATCCCACTGTGTAACGTGCGGGATCATTACCCAGTTACGGTGCAGGTTAGCACCAGAAATTTTCTTAATCTTAGAAAGTTTCTTAACTTCTGTGTCACCAAACTTGCTGAAATCAATTTTTGGCCATGGAAGTAAACCAAGAGCTGAACCGTCACCGCCTTTGCTTGATGCAACAGCACCAGATTCAAGACGCTTAAGCGCATCTTTAACAAAGCTTTGAACGTCTTCTTTTAGGATACGGTCTTTACGGCCAGTACCTTTGACTTTAGCAAGGTTTACACCAAACTCACGAGCAAGACGACGAACAACTGGAGACGCATGTGCGTACTCGTTGTTTGCTTCAAATTCACCCGTAGCTGCTGGAGCAGAAGCCGCTGCAACTGGTGCAGGAGCTGCTTGTGCAACTGGTGCTGCTGGTGCTGCTGTCGCTTGCGCTGCAACTGGTGCTGCGCCTTCAACAACAAATGTCATGATTAGAGAGCCAGTTGATACTGTATCGCCAGCTGCAATCTTAATCTCTTTGATAGTACCAGCAAAAGGTGCTGGAACTTCCATCGATGCTTTATCGCCTTCAACAGTAATTAGAGATTGCTCTTCTTCTACTGTATCGCCAACAGCAACCATGATTTCAGTTACTTCAACTTCATCACCGCCGATATCTGGAACGTGAACTTCTTTTTCAGCAGAGGCTGCTGGAGCCGCTGCAACTGGTGCTGCTGCCGCTTGAGGAACCGCTACTGGAGCAGAACCTGCCACTTCAAAGATCATAACTAAAGAACCAGTTGACACTGAATCACCAGAAGCGATTTTGATTTCTTTAACTGTACCAGCGAATGGTGCAGGAACTTCCATTGACGCTTTGTCGCCTTCAACAGTTAAAAGAGATTGCTCTTCTTCTACTGTATCGCCAACAGAAACCATGATTTCAGTTACTTCAACTTCATCACCGCCGATATCTGGAACATGAACTTCTTTAAGCTCAGCAACAGATGCCGCAGCAGGAGCGGCTACTGGAGCCGCTTCAACGACTGGAGCTACAGGTGCAACAGCACCCTCAGCTTCAAAGATCATAATTAGAGAACCAGTGGTTACTGAATCGCCTTCAGAAATTTTAATTTCTTTAACGATACCCGCTTGAGACGCAGGAACTTCCATTGAAGCTTTGTCGCCTTCAACAGTGATCAGTGACTGCTCTTCTTCAACTCGGTCACCGACCTTAACTAGAATCTCAGTTACTTCAACCTCATCTGCACCGATGTCAGGTACATTAATTTCGATTGTCATTGTTTTCTACCTTATGCGTATAGCGGGTTAGTTTTTTCAGTATCAATATTGAATTTAGCAATTGCTTCTGCAACTACAGATTTATCAATATCACCACGTTTCACAAGTTCAGCTAGAGCAGCAACTACAACGTAGCCTGCATTAACTTCGAAGTGACGACGTAAGTTCTCACGGCTGTCTGAACGACCAAAACCATCAGTACCAAGTACTTTGTAAGACTCAGCAGGAACGAATGCACGTACTTGCTCAGCGTAGTTCTTCATGTAATCCGTTACTGCGATTGCAGGTTCGTTACCAAGAACTTGAGTAATGTAAGGTACTTTTGTTTCAGCTTCAGGGTGAAGCATGTTGTCACGCTCTACCGCTTGACCGTCACGAGTCAATTCATTGAATGAAGTAACCGCAAAAACATCCGATGCTACGCCATATTCTTCACTCAAAATTTGAGCTGCTTTGCGAGCTTCGTTCATAATAGTACCTGAGCTCATTAACTGAACTTTAGCTTTAGAACCTGTGTAAGATTCAAGCTTGTAGATACCTTTACGGATGCCTTCTTCAGCGCCTTCTGGCATTGCTGGCATTGCATAATTTTCATTCATTACTGTTAGGTAGTAATAAATGTTCTCTTGGTTCTCACCGTACATGCGACTAATACCGTCTTGCATGATTACCGCTAACTCGTAAGCAAACGTTGGGTCATAAGAAATACAGTTAGGAACTGTGTTTGCCATGATGTGAGAATGACCATCTTCGTGCTGTAGACCTTCACCGTTTAGCGTTGTACGACCAGCAGTAGCACCTAATAGGAAACCACGAGCTTGTTGGTCACCCGCTAACCATGCCATGTCACCAATACGTTGGAAACCGAACATTGAGTAGTAAATGTAGAATGGGATCATTGGTAGATCGTTGGTGCTGTATGATGTTGCAGCAGCAACCCAAGACGCCATTGAACCTAGTTCGTTGATACCTTCCTGAAGAACTTGACCTGACTTAGCTTCTTTATAGTAAGAAACAATGCCCTTATCTTCAGGAGTATAATCTTGACCGTGTGGGTTGTAGATGCCAACTTGACGGAACAGACCTTCCATACCAAACGTACGTGCTTCATCACAGATGATAGGTACGATGTTCTTACCGATATTCTTATCTTTTAATAAGATATTAAGAATACGCACGTAAGCCATTGTGGTAGAAATATCACGCTTCTGCTCACCTAATAGAGGAGAGAATGCATCTAGTTCAGGGACTTTAAATTCTTGAGTGAACTTAGGTAGACGCTTAGGTGTGTAACCGTGTAGTGCATTACGACGAGCGTGTAAGTAATTATACTCAGCAGAACCTTCTTCCAATGTAAGATAAGGAAGCGTTTTGATCTTCTCATCTGAAAGAATGTCTTCTAGACCTAAGCGATCACGTAGGTGTTGAACATGAGTCATGTCCATTTTCTTAACACCGTGTGCAATGTTCTTACCTTCAGCTGCATCGCCCATGCCGTAACCTTTAACGGTTTTAGCTAGGATAACTGTTGGCTTACCGCCAGTTTCTTTTGCATTGTTGAATGCAGCGAACAGTTTAGATGAATCATGACCACCACGCTTAAGAGCGAAGATTTCGTCATCAGTCATATCAGCAACAAGCGCTGCTGTTTCAGGGTATTTACCAAAGAAGTTCTCACGTACGTAAGCGCCATCTTTAGATTTGAATGTTTGGTAATCACCATCGATAGTTTCGTTCATTAACTGAAGAAGCTTACCAGTCGTGTCTTTAGCAAGTAGTGAATCCCAGTTGCTGCCCCAAATAACTTTAACAACATTCCAACCAGCGCCTTTAAATAGGCCTTCTAGTTCTTGGATGATGCTGCCGTTACCCATAACAGGGCCATCTAGACGCTGTAGGTTACAGTTAATTAGGAAACATAGGTTGTCCAGTTTTTCACGAGCAGCGAAAGAAATCGCGCCGCGTGATTCTGGCTCATCCATCTCACCATCACCTAAGAAAGCGTATACACGCTGAGCGCCAGTCTCTTTCATGCCACGGCCTTCAAGGTACTTAAGGAAGCGCGCTTGATAGATAGCAGAAATAGGACCAAGACCCATCGATACGGTAGGGAACTGCCAGAATTCAGGCATCAGTTTAGGGTGTGGATAAGAAGGAATACCTTTACCATCAACTTCTTGACGGAAGTTATCTAGTTGCTCTTCCGTTAAACGACCTTCAACGAATGCACGAGAATAGATACCTGGAGAGATATGACCTTGGTAATAAACTAAATCACCACCATCCGTCTCATTTGGAGCACGGAAGAAATGGTTAAAACAGACTTCGTAAAATGCTGCTGCAGATTGGTAAGACGCCATGTGGCCGCCTAGATCCAAATCTTTCTTAGAAGCACGTAGAACGATCATGATTGCGTTCCAACGAATAATTGAACGGATACGACGCTCAAGAGTAACATCACCAGGGTACGCAGGTTCTTGCGTTACAGGGATGGTATTGATGTAGTTTGTATTGATACCTGTAGCCATATCAACACCATCTAAACGAGCTTTATCAAGAACTTGCTCTAATAGATACTGGGCGCGTTCAACACCCTCTTCACGTACAACTGACTCAAGAGCTTCTAACCAATCTTGAGTTTCTAGTGCATCAACGTCATGCTTCATGTCAGACATGCGAGCTATCCTTTTATTTGTTGGTTCAAATAGGGTGACAATGAAATGAATCAGATTAATTCATGTCATTACTTTGTTGAATTCGACGAAGTGAGCACTCTCGGCGACTCTCTTCTTTTGTCAATTCCAACAATGTTTCTTCAATATAAGCAAGATGAGAATGAGATGCCAAACGAGCCTCTTCAGGCTTTCCTGACACAATCGCTTCTACCATTTCTGCTCTATGTGCTCTCACCTTTTCAACCACCGCTTCGCGACGATTTAATAAGGTAAAGTTTTGTAATACGTTTTGCTCAAGCAACGGCTCTAAACTGCGCACCATGTGAAGTAATACCACATTATGCGCTGATTCAGTGACCGTAATAAGACAATGCATAACCGCAGAGGCTTCTGCTTTTAAATCACCATCCTGTTGCGCTTGTTGGATTAATTCATGTGACTCTTTAATCCGTTTGAAATCTTCTTCATTACCACGTAAAGCCGCGTAATAAGCAGAAATACCTTCTAACGCGTGACGCGATTCCAGTAAGTCAAATTGCGTTTCAGGGTGTGTTGCCAATAAATCGAGCAACGGCTCTGAAAAGCTTTGCCACAAGCCTTTATTAACAAACGTACCGCCACCTTGACGGCGAGTTAATAAATGCTTCGCTTCTAAACGTTGTATTGCCTCTCGCACAGAAGGGCGAGAAACATCAAATTGTTTTGCTAACTCTCTTTCTGCGGGTAGCTTCTGTCCCGGAGAAAGGGTTCCTTCTAATATCAGCCGTTCAAGTTCTTGTTCGATTGCATCGGACAATTTTGGCTGACGGATCCTTTGATATGCCATCGTAGCTCAACCTAATTTAAGTTGATTACCGCTCACTTTACCGTGAGTCATTCGTCATTCTAATTAATTGGTAATACCAATTTTAACTGAGCTGAAATTTATCATAAAAAAAGACGATCTGTCTAGATAAAAGTTGATTTGAGTCATGGAACGAAGTTGCTATATACCGTTAATTAACAATATAAAAACATATTTGAAATAATTGGTCAGACCAATTTGATTTGTGAGGCAAAAAGATTGTGCCACAACCCCTAACAATGTATATACCTTTTCAGAGGTAACTCCCCTATTTTCTTAACTTATTATACTTTTCCCAATGAAAAGACAGTCCCGGATCTGTCTTTCTAAGCGGCGCTATATACTGATGACCCGTAATACGATCATCCTTTACTAACGGGTAATGCTGTTGTATCACCTTTGTTAATGAAGCCAGTGATTGATACTGCTCCTCAGTATAGGCCACTGAATCCGTTCCTTCTAATTCAATCCCGATGCTGTAATCATTGCATTTCGATCTGCCCGCAAACGACGATGCTCCCGCATGCCACGCTCGAGAATTAAAGGGCACAAATTGAATAACACTGCCATCTCGACGAATTAAACAATGGGCAGACACTTTAAATTGATAGATAACGTTAAAGAAAGGATGTTCTGTCGGATCCAGTTTTCCCGTAAATAATTGTTCAATATAAGGGCCACCAAACTGACCCGGCGGTAAGCTGATGTTGTGTACCACAAGTAAAGATATATCTAAGTCATCGGAGCGTTCGTCATAAAATGGCGAGACAACGTGTTTCGCTTCATTGATCCAATGCGTTGTTGATAACGTGAATCTCATGTCTATTCCTACATAAATTGAAGTAACTTTAGGTATCTTATGATGAAATTCTGCTCTAGCGCGAGTATTATTGTGTGAATCAATTTATTTCAAATAATTCAATGGACCTCAGCATGATTAAAACCCACGACAGCGACTCTCGTCTTGAATATTTAAAACAGCAACTTCCTGCTGAAATTACTCGCGCCGTTGCCGATACACTTCGTGAAGATCTAGGAGGAACACTTGATGTTTCTGCTGATATTACAGCAAGTTTAATCTCAGAAGACAGTCAATCTGTTGCGACGATTATTACCCGAGAACACGGTGTATTTTGTGGAAAAATGTGGGCCGAAGAAGTATTTAAACAATTAGGCGGGACCGTTACGATTGAATGGCACGTAGAAGATGGTGACAAAGTAAAACCAAACCAAACACTTTGTACATTAAGCGGTCCTTCACGCGCCCTACTAACGGGTGAGCGTAATGCGATGAACTTTATTCAAACGTTATCTGGTTGTTCGACGATTACCGCAACCTATGCTGAAAAAATCGCACACACAAAATGCCGCTTACTTGATACGCGTAAAACTATCCCTGGGTTACGCAGTGCATTAAAATACGCCGTCGCGTGTGGCGGTGGTTATAATCATCGTATCGGTGTGTTTGATGCTTATCTAATTAAAGAAAACCATATCATTGCATGTGGTGGCATTGAAAAGGCCATTTCAACGGCAAAAGAATTGAATCCGGGCAAGCCTGTAGAAGTCGAAACAGAAAGTTTAGAAGAGTTACAACAAGCCATTGATGCAGGGGCTGATATTATTATGCTCGATAATTTTACCACAGACATGATGCGTGAAGCCGTTAAATTAAACGCAGGTCGTGCAGCATTAGAAAATTCAGGTAATGTCACTTTAGATACCATCGCGGAATACGCAGAAACAGGGGTCGATTATATCTCTGTGGGCGCCTTAACTAAGCACCTTACTGCAATGGATTTATCCATGCGTTTTAAATAAATTAATCTCACCTTGTTTTATAAAAGAGCTAGCCTTAATGGTTGGCTCTTTTTGTTTAAACTGAACATAAAAATCATCTACTTTCTTTGATGAATACCACATATATCCATAATGATAAATATCACTTAACCATTTGTTTCTAAAATAAGAATTGCGATCTACAGATCATTAAAAAAGAGCATAAATTGAAGTGCGTCGTATTAGATTTGTAACTCCTCAATAAGCACATAATAAAGTGCAACCTCACTCGAAGTGCCTATTTTTCCTTCTATTATATCTCCTCATTCGTTTTATTATTTCACGCATCAAATAAAACATAAATCAGCCTGATTTATATTGGAGAAAATAATGAACAAGTGTCAAGGACAGAAAGGCTTTACCTTAATTGAATTAATGATCGTGGTTGCAGTGATTGGAGTGTTATCAGCGATAGCTATGCCTCAATACCAAAAGTATGTTGCCAAAGCAGAAGTCGCTTCTGTTCTAGCTACTTTAACTGGAGTAAAAACAAATGTTGAAGCTCATACTGTTGAACATGGAACTTTCCCTGCCGCTAACACTGAATCCGCTTTAGGTGTTCCAGGAATGAGTTTAGGCACAGTTTTGTTTGTTCCAACTGCTGAAGGAGATGGTGGTGCAATCACATTTACATTTTCGACGACAGCCAGTGCAAGTGTTAGTACATTAGTTTCAACTAAAAATTTAACATTAACAAGAACTGCGACTTCAGGTGAATGGAAATGTTCATCAACTGATATTAACGAAGCAGACTCATTGCTACCTAAGACATGTAAAGGTAAAGAGTAAGAGTGCACACCAACCTAGCTTCAATCTTGCGTCAAGCTGAACTCATTAGCTTGACGCAAGAAAATACCATTATCGAACACGTTCAATCAGGGGCACACACTGTGCCTTCTGCGCTTTTAGCTGCTCATATTTTTACACCTGATGAATTAATCAGTCATCTTTCTCAAATTTTTGGTTTGGATGTCATTAATGTCGCTCAATATGATTACGCCACGTGCTGTCAAAAATTAGGGCTAAGAGAGCTCATTACCCAACATCAAGCATTACCAATTCATTATGATCACTGCTTGATTCGACTCGCAGTGAGTGATCCAAGTATTGCTCAAATTGAGGATGATTTTCGCTTCATAACCAACAAGCAAATTGAATTGGTGTTAGCTGACGAAGGACAGCTTCAAGCGGCCATTCGGCGTCTTTATGGGAAAGGGTTATCGGATTCACAGCCATCACAAAATAAAGAAATCACCCAAGATGAGCTCGCATCACTGGTTGATATATCCAATGATGAAATGGTATTCACAGAAGATCTCAGCCAAGACGACGCCCCAGTTACCCGTTTTATAAACCAAATATTACTAGAGGCCGTTCGAAAAGGCGTTTCTGATATTCACTTTGAACCTTATGAAGAAACTTATCGTGTACGTTTCCGTTGTGATGGGATTTTAGTTGAGAACAGTAGCCCTTCTTCTCATTTAAGTCGTCGTCTTTCAGCCCGCTTAAAAATCATGGCAAAACTTGATATCGCAGAGCGACGATTACCACAAGACGGACGCATCAAACTTAAACTGAACAGCGAAGTCTCCATTGATATGCGCGTCTCCTCTCTTCCTACATTATGGGGAGAGAAGATTGTTCTTCGATTATTAGACAGCAGCGCGGCCAGCTTGGATATCGACAAGCTCGGTTACAGTGACGCGCAAAAAGAATTATACCTAACGGCATTAAAACGCCCTCAAGGCATGATCTTAATGACGGGCCCAACCGGCAGTGGCAAAACAGTATCTCTTTACTCTGGCCTAAACATTTTAAATACGACAGAAAAAAACATATCCACCGCAGAAGATCCTGTCGAAATAAATCTGAATGGCATTAACCAAGTTCAAGTAAACCCTAAAATTGGATTTACCTTTGCTTACGCCTTGCGATCATTTCTTCGTCAAGATCCCGATATTGTGATGGTCGGAGAGATCCGAGATCTAGAAACCGCCGAAATCGCAGTAAAAGCCGCACAAACTGGGCACTTAGTTCTTTCAACACTTCATACCAACTCAGCGGCAGAAACAGTGGTACGTTTAGGAAATATGGGGATCGAGAATTTTAACCTTGCCTCCTCTCTTACTCTTATTATTGCTCAACGATTAGCAAGAAGGCTTTGTCCTCATTGCAAAGCTATCGATCCATTAACCCCAGAGATCAGAGAAGAATATGGTATTGATTTATTAGGCACTGTTTTTCAAGCGCACACTGAAGGCTGTAATGAATGTACGCATGGCTATTCAGGGCGAATTGGCATTTACGAAGTCATGCCGTTTACCCGAGAGCTTTCCATTGCGATTTTAAAAGGCGCAACGGTAAGACAGATTGAACAACTTGCTATCAAGCAAGGCATGGATAATTTAGCCACATCAGGAATTAAACGCCTCGAAGATGGTACAACCAGCTTACAAGAATTAACTCGTGTTCTGTATTTTTAATCACTCAGCAGTAAAGTGAATTTCCCCATGCTAAAAAAAACCACAAAAGTAAAAACACCGACCTTAAAAAACTTCCATTGGCGTGGTATCAATAGCACAGGAAAAAAGGTATCAGGTAAAATTATGGCTCTTACCGATACCGAAGTCAGAGCAAAACTTACCGCTCAAAGCATTCAGATTAAAAAACTAAAAAAACGCAGTATTTCTAGCTTTGAAAAAATGCGACATGCCGTTAAACGAAAAGACATTACCCTCTTCACCCGACAACTTGCGACAATGCTAGGGGCTGGTGTTCCTATCGTTCAATCTTTGCATCTGATTGCTGAAAACAATATCAAAGCAGAAATGAAATCCATTCTAAATCAAGTTTGCTTGTCGATTGAAGCGGGAACCCAACTGTCAAAAGCACTTTCAACCAGTTGCTCGCATTTTGATTCTTTTTATATTGATCTCGTGGCTACTGGAGAAGAGACAGGGAGCCTTTCTCTTGCCTTCTCTCGTCTCGCGGAATACAGAGAAAAAAGTGAAGCGCTTAGAGCTAAAGTCATCAAAGCGATGATTTACCCTAGCATGGTTTTTATCATCGCCATTACCGTGACGGTATTAATGCTAACTTTTGTTATTCCAGAATTTGAATCTATTTTTAAAGGGTTCGGAGCCGAGCTGCCTTGGTTTACCCAACAAGTTGTCAATGCTTCACATTTTCTTCAAAGCTATGGTTTTTTGATTCTATTAATGCTTGTTTCCGCTATTCTCTCGCTCAATTTACTGAAAAAAAAATCCTATCAATTTAGATTAATGGTCAGTCGACGTAGTCTTCAGATCCCCATCATTGGAACCGTATTATCTAAAGCCGCGATTGCTAAATTTAGTCGAACGCTAGCAACCAGTTTTAGCTCTGGCTTACCCATTCTACATAGCTTACACACCACCAGTAAAACTGCGGGTAATCTTCATTACCAACAAGCGATTCTCTCCGTACAACAAAATACCGCAGCAGGTATGCCTCTGTATTTAGCGATGCGCCATACCCAGACCTTTCCTGAAATGGTGTTACAGATGGTGATGATAGGGGAGGAATCAGGACAACTGGATGATATGCTCAACAAAGTCGCACTGGTGTATGAAGATGACGTCGATAACACGGTTGATAATTTAGGTAAAATACTTGAGCCTTTTATTATTCTATTTCTAGGAACGATGATTGGAGGGTTAGTCGTATCAATGTACCTTCCTATCTTCAATTTAATGAACGTTATTGGATAAAGTTAAAATAATTCAACCATGTTACCGCGACTCTCTCCTACTTCATTGCATCGAACTCTGATAAAATTAATTAACTAAAAATATAATTAATATCGGATGCAATTTCACATGGCTGCTTTTGAATACTACCCTTGGCTCTTTCCGCTCTTTGCTACTTTATTTGGCCTACTCGTCGGTAGCTTTTTAAATGTGGTCATCTACCGTTTGCCGATAATGATGGAAAGAGAATGGAAAAAAGAATGCATTGACTGCTTTCCTGATTTGAAATCCACATCAAAAACAACGGATGTAGAAGAAAAATTCAATCTAAGTGTTCCTCGTTCACGCTGTCCTAAATGCAATACTCAAATAAAATTTTACGATAACATTCCCGTTATTAGCTGGTTGTTGTTGCGTGGAAAATGCCGCCAATGCAGTAATCCTATTAGCTTCCGTTATCCTGCCATTGAGCTTCTGTCAGGTGCAATGTGTTTTGGCGTCTCTTACTTATTACCATTTTCTTATTTTGCTATTGCTGCCGTTCTTTTCACTCTAACGCTTATTGCATTAACCTTTATTGATATCGATACCATGTTACTCCCCGATCAAATAACGCTGCCATTACTGTGGGCTGGCCTATACTTATCCTTAGTCGGTTGGAGTTCTGTCAGCTTAATGGATTCGGTCATTGGAGCCATGGCTGGTTATTTAATATTATGGTCCATTTATTGGGCATTTAAATTATTAACCGGTAAAGAAGGCATGGGGTATGGAGACTTTAAATTATTAGCCGCACTTGGTGCTTGGCTTGGTTGGCAACAATTGCCATTAATCGTTTTATTGTCTTCTATTGTTGGTGCCATCATTGGCATTGCAATGTTAAGCGCACAAAAAAATGGGTATGACAAAGCCATTCCATTTGGTCCTTATCTCGCGATTGCAGGTTGGATATGTTTATTGTGGGGCCAAGAAATTAGCCAATGGTACTTCACCTCAATTCTAGGGTTTCCCGTATGAGTTATGTCATCGCTATTACTGGTGGTATAGGCAGTGGTAAAACGACAATTGCAGATAAATTTAACCAATTATATGACATTGATATTGTTGATGCCGATATCATTGCTCGTGATGTTGTTAAACCGAAAACAAACGGATTACACCAAATCGAAGCGCATTTTGGATCCTCGATTTTATTAAGTGATGGCAGTTTAAATCGCGCAGAGTTACGACAACGTATTTTTTCTGATCCAAAAGAAAAAGAATGGCTAAATAATTTACTTCATCCTTTAATTCGCCAAGAGATGCAACATCAGATTACTCTGACTCAATCACCATACGCTTTACTCGTTGTCCCTCTATTAGTTGAAAACAATCTACAAAACTTAGCAAATCGTATTCTCATTGTTGATGTTTCGGAGCAAACTCAAATTAATCGAACAATGAATCGTGATAGAGTAACTAAAGAACAAGTTAATGCTATTCTTGCTTCTCAAGCAAGTCGAGAGCAACGTCTGGCGATTGCCGATGATGTCATTGATAATAGCCAACAAAATGTAGACCTTAATGGCAAAATTGCTCTTCTACATCAGAAATATCTGGTATTGTCTCAAGCCTCTAAGATAGAAGAAAAGAATTGATAACGACTATGAATGGACTTGGAATGCAAAAGTTTGAACATCCTTTAAATGAAAGGACTCGAATTTATTTACGTATAGAATCTCTATTGCGTAAGCTTGGTCATTCTGCTGATTTAACACAACCTTACGAATACCAAGTGTTCTTTAGCTCTTTATTCCATATGTTGGATATTTTAGAGCAGGTTCAAGTCAAAGCCGATCTAGGTAAAGACTTAGAAAAACTGCGTTTACAATACCGTGCATGGATGAATATTGAAGGCGTCGATCAATCTGCGCTTCTTTCCGTATTAGAACAAATAAGTCAAGTTCACCAAAACCTAATGCAAACGACTCGTCCAGGACATAGCCTAAAAGAAGATCGCTTTCTTTCTGCATTGAAGCAACGTTTCTTTATTCCTGGTGGCGATTGCTGTTTCGATTTACCGGCACTTCATCATTGGCTACACCTCCCTCTTGATGTACGTTGTCGAAATACACACAACTGGATGTCTCAATTACTCTCTCTGTCTGATGCTTTATCTCTATGGTTACGTTTAACCAGGGAAACCGCACGTTATACACCTCAGATTGCACGTAATGGATTTATGCAAAGCGAAATGGAAAATTCCAATTTACTTCGCTTAGAAATTCCGATTGACCAAGGTGTTTACCCAATGATCTCTGGGCATAAAAGTCGATTTGCGTTACGCTTTATGTCTTTTGAAACAAACAAGAATTGTGAAAAAGACATCGAGTTTACCCTTGCTGTCTGCTGAGGAAATTATGTCACAACCGAACAGTCAACAACCAACGATCGTGAAATGTCCAACTTGCCAAAACAAAGTCGTTTGGAATACAGAAAGTGAATTTCGTCCTTTTTGCAGCAAAAAATGCCAAATGATTGATTTTGGTGAATGGGCAGATGAAGAGAAGTCAATTGCTGGTGCACCTGATATGTCAGACTCTGATGGATGGTCATCAGAACCGTATTAATACGTCCATATAAAAAGAAAAGGTGAATCTCAATGATTCACCTTTTTTATTCTATCCAGTTCATATTTATCTTAAGTAACATGTCATCACTTTATTTAAGATCGGTACATTGGCTTCTGGAAATTCATACTGATTCAATTCAGAAATAGGTACCCACAACCCCTGTTGACCTTCTTTTCCATAAGGGAAATGGTTAAATTTAGTCACAGTAAAAAAATCAAAATAGAGCGATTTATCAGAATAGTCATGATTTAACGATTCAAATAACGTTAATTCCGTAGTCTCTATCCCAACCTCTTCGTTAAGCTCTCTTATTAATGCCTGCTTTGCGCTTTCATCAAGCTCGACCTTTCCACCAGGAAACTCCCAAAAACCACCTTTATGAGCCTTGTCTGGGCGTTTAGTGATGAACACTTGATCTTGCTCTTCATTTAAAATAACCGCAGCCACAATATGTACACGCTTCATTATCTTCCCTATATTTTTCAATTTTAAATCGGCATCGCTATAAAAAAAGCCGCTAACAAGAGCGGCTTTTTATTTATTCATGCGCAGGTAAATGACTGACTAGATTTTACCATGGCATTGTTTGTATTTTTTACCTGAACCACATGGGCATACTTCATTTCGTCCAACTTTACGTTCATCACGTACCATTGGTGAGTGGCTTTGATCTGAAGAATGACCGTCATCAAGTTGATTTTCTGCATTTTGATGCTGTAGTTTTTGAAGTCGAGCAACTTCTTCTGCATTTTTACGACGTTGCTCTTCCATACGTTCAACATCTTCTTGTTGTTGAACTCTGACTTTACTTAAAATTGAAACAACATCCAATTTTAATGTATCAAGTAAACCTTCAAATAACTCAAATGACTCACGCTTGTATTCTTGTTTCGGGTTCTTTTGAGCATAACCACGTAAATGAATACCTTGACGTAAATGGTCCATCGCCGCTAAGTGTTCTTTCCATAATCCATCAAGCGTTTGCAGCATCACGGCTTTTTCAAAGTTACGTAGAACAGATTCGCCAACAGACTCTTCTTTATCTTTATAAACTTGGAATGCACTTTCAATAATTTTTTCACGTAGGTTATCTTCATGAAGTTTATTATCGCTGTCTAGCCATTCTTGAATTGGTAAATCCAAATCAAAATCAGTACGTAGACGAGTCGTTAACCCTTCAACATCCCACATTTCTTCTAATGATTGTGGCGGAATATACTGACCAAACAACCCTTCAAGTACGTCTTGACGATTATGATTAATCATTTCACTGATATCATCAACGTTCATTAACTCATCACGTAATTCATAAACGACTTTACGTTGGTCATTTGCAACATCATCGTATTCAAGTAATTGTTTACGAATATCGAAGTTACGACCTTCAACTTTACGCTGTGCGTTTTCTATCGCTTTAGTTACCCAAGGATGCTCAATCGCTTCGCCTTCTTCCATACCTAACTTTTTCATCATGTTAGACACACGATCTGAAGCAAAGATACGCATTAACGCATCTTCCATTGATAAGTAGAAACGTGAAGAACCAGCATCACCTTGACGACCAGCACGACCACGTAATTGATTATCAATACGACGTGATTCATGACGTTCTGTACCAATAATATGAAGACCACCAGCAGTCAAAACCGTATCATGCGCTTCTTTCCAAGCGGCTTTAATGGTTTGAACTTGTTCAGCAGACGGATTATCTAACTTAGCAACTTCTGCTTGCCAGTTACCACCCAACACGATATCAGTACCACGACCAGCCATGTTTGTAGCAATAGTTACGGCGCTTGACGTACCCGCATTAGCAACGATATCGGCTTCTTGTTCATGGAATTTAGCATTAAGAACGTTGTGCTTAATTTTTGCTGTTTTTAATGCATTTGAAAGTAATTCAGATTTTTCAATTGAAACAGTACCAACCAATACTGGCTGACCACGTTCAGAACACGCTTTAATGTCTTCAATGATAGCTGCAAATTTTTCAGCTTCAGTCATGTAGACCAAATCACCCATGTCATTACGAGTCATTGGACGGTTCGTTGGAATAACAACCGTATCTAAACCATAAATAGACTGGAATTCAAAAGCTTCAGTATCAGCGGTACCCGTCATTCCAGATAGTTTGTCATATAAACGGAAGAAGTTTTGGAATGTGATAGAAGCTAATGTTTGGTTTTCATTTTGAATTTTCACACCTTCTTTCGCTTCTACAGCTTGGTGCAAACCTTCAGACCAACGACGACCAGGCATAGTACGGCCAGTATGTTCATCAACGATGATAACTTCATCGTCTTTTACAATATAATCGACGTCTTTTTCAAACAATACATGAGCACGTAATGCCGCATTGATATGATGAAGTAAACTAATGTTAGCAGGAGAATATAACGTATCCTCTTCTTCCATTAAGCCTTCATCTTTTAGTAATTGTTCAACAAATTCTTGACCATTTTCAGTTAAATGAGTTTGCTTGCCTTTTTCATCTAATGTGTAATGACCTTCACCGCGGTAATCTTCGCTGTCTTCTTCATCTTGTTTAACAAGCTGAGGGATCAGTATATTGATACGGGTGTATAGCTCAGAACTGTCATCTGCAGGACCAGAAATGATCAATGGAGTACGAGCTTCATCGATTAAAATTGAATCCACTTCATCGATTACCGCAAAATAACGCTCACGTTGAACACGGTCTTCAGCACGGAAAGCCATGTTGTCACGTAGATAGTCAAAACCAAACTCATTGTTTGTTCCGTATAATATATCGGATTGATAAGCTGATTTTTTTTCTTGCGGTGGCATATTCGGTACATTAATACCAACTGTCATGCCTAAGAATTCAAATAATTCGCGGTTTGTCTCTGCATCACGCTTAGCAAGGTAATCATTCACAGTAACAACATGAACACCTTTACCTGTTAACGCATTTAAGTAACATGGTAGGGTTGCCGTTAATGTTTTACCTTCACCTGTACGCATTTCTGCGATTTGGCTATCATTTAGCACCATGCCGCCAATCATTTGTACATCAAAGTGACGCATGCCATATAAACGCTTAGAAGCTTCACGAACTGTTGCGAATGCTTCTGGCAGTAAATCATCTAAAGATTCACCTTGTTCTAAACGTGAACGGAACTCTATCGTTTTCGCTTTTAATTCTTCGTCTTGTAATGATTCGAATTGTGGTTCAAGTTTATTAATTTGGTCAACAATTTTACGTAGCTTACGTAATGTACGATCATTACGGCTACCAATAACTTTAGTTAGGATTTTAGAAAACATGATTCCGTTGCTTCTCTTATCTCTTGATCGTAATAGATCGTTTAATTTGAAATTTGAATCAATCACCTAGAGAAATTACTCTAAGAAAAATACTTCTTCGGTATAATTATTTTATGGGGATGAGGCAATGATTTTTCAAGGCCTGAGCTGATGGTTGTGTTGCTTATCAGCATAAGTAATAATTAAGAAAGTATAAGCGATAATGTAAAGCAATCCTAAGTTAAATCCGTAGAGTTTGATTTCAATTCTGAAAAATTCAGATCTAATTGGCATTTATGACTTTTTCCTAGCTTATTTATGAGATATACCAATAATGCGTGACCATAGACCTCAACCGGCAAATGATTTTTTCAATAATACTCGATTTAAAGATCTACAAGAAAAAGCGATTATTTTGTCTAAATTATCCCATGTTTTAAAAGATTCATTGCCTAAAGGCTGTGAAGATCATTGCCGTGTGGCAAATTATCGCCAAGGATCTTTAGTGATCGAAGTGTCAAGCAGTGTCTGGGCAACACGAATAAACTATGAGCGATTAACGATACTGTCTACATTTCGTAAGCACGGCCTACCAGGATTATCGAACTTAGAGGTTAAGATCAACCCAGATCTCGCTCGATCTTTTGTGGGAGAAAAGCCTGAGGTTTATAAAACAGAAACGCAGGCAAAACGAGAGTTATCTAAAGCAGCCGCAAGTGCTTTGGAAATGGTTGCAGAAACCGCTTCACCAAAATTAAAAAAACGCTTAGAGAGCCTAGCTGCATTGGCAAATAAAAAATAAGCTTTATTCTTCAGACATAAAAAAAGCCAAGCAATGCTTGGCTTTTTTATTTCGATGATAGTTTACGCAAGAACCATTCCCGGTTGCATAAACGCAACTGGAGAGTCTTTTTCATCTTCAATGGTTGTCCACTCCCATGCTTCTTGATCAGCAAGAACGGCACGGAGCAACTGATTATTTAGTGCATGACCTGATTTATAAGCACTTAACTCACCAAGAATACTATGACCACACATATAAAGGTCGCCAACAGCATCTAGTACTTTATGTGTTACAAATTCATTTTCAAAACGTAACCCGTCTTCATTAAGAATACGGTAATCATCTAGTACAATAGCACAATCAAAACTGCCGCCTAAACATAGGTTTTGTGATTGTAAGTACTCGATATCACGCATGAACCCAAAAGTACGGGCACGTGAAATATCTTTAATAAACGATTGGCTTGAAAATTCAAACACTAACTTTTGGTCATCCGATTCAATCGCAGGGTGATTGAAGTCAATTGTGAAATCTAAGCGGAAACCGTTATAAGGACGAATTTCAGCCCACTTATCACCATCTTCAATGCGAACAGGTTTCTTAATACGAATGAATTTCTTCGCTGTATTAAGTTCTTCAATACCCGCAGATTGTAAAAGATAAACAAAAGGACTCGCACTGCCATCCATAATTGGAATTTCAGGAGCATCGACTTCGATAACTACGTTATCAATACCAACGCCCGCTAATGCAGCGTTTAAGTGTTCAACCGTTGAGATTCGTACGCCATCATCATTAACTAACGCTGTGCATAGCATAGTATCGCGAACTGACTCTGGATCCGCAGGGAAATCAACCGGTGGATTAAGGTCTGTACGACGATAAATTACACCTGTATTTGCCGCTGCAGGACGAAGAGTAAGCGTGACTTTACGGCCTGAGTGTAAACCCACGCCTGTCATTTGCACTATACTTTTCAGTGTACGTTGTCTGATCATATGCTCATCCCAACTTAAATATACTTGAATCCAAACCAATTCAATGAACTGGTTTGGGATTTTAGCATAAGTCTTCTAATAAAACCAAATCGTTTTGATGATTAATTAGTCAGCTTGACGACGTAAGAACGCCGGGATATCTAAATAATCTTCTTTTTGATCTGGTTTAGCTTGTGCTGCACCTGCATTCTGAACACCAGCCGCCGGAGAGGTCGATGTTGTTTGCTGTGGTGCTGGTTTCGTTACTTGCACATTTTGTGCCGCTTTCTCAACAACCGGTTCAACAACTGGAGCTTCTACCTTTGGCTTAACTTGAGCCGCTGGTGTTTGTTGTGCTGGTGCAGAGGTTGCTTTATTTGTTACTAATGTAATTTCAGGCTTTTTTTCAGTGCCGATACCAGTCGCAACAACAGTAACTCGAATTTCATCAGTCATATCAGGGTCTAAAGAGGTACCAATAACAACTGTCGCATTATCTGAAGCAAATGCTTTTACTGTGTTACCAACGGTTTCAAATTCGTCAAGGCGCATATCAAGACCAGCGGTAATGTTAACAAGAACACCACGAGCACCAGCCAAATCGATATCTTCAAGCAATGGGCTTGAGATAGCCATCTCAGCCGCTTCTTCTGCTCTTTCTTCACCAACGGCGACGCCGCTACCCATCATTGCATGTCCCATTTCAGACATTACCGTACGAACATCCGCGAAATCGACGTTGATCATACCAGGACGAGTAATTAACTCAGCAATACCTTGAACTGCATTACGAAGAACATCATTTGCTTTCGCAAACGCTTCTAATAACGTAATACCACGACCAAGTACTTTAAGTAATTTTTCATTTGGAATCGTAATTAATGAATCAACATGTTTTGATAATTCTTCGATTCCTTGCTCAGCAAAAGCAAGACGCTTACGACCTTCAAAGCTAAATGGCTTTGTTACGACAGCAACAGTCAAGATGTTCAGCTCTCTTGCAACTTCAGCAATAATTGGAGCCGCACCAGTACCTGTACCGCCCCCCATGCCAGCTGCAATAAATACCATATCGGCACCCATCAGAGCTTCTTTAATCGCTTCACGATCTTCTAGAGCTGCATCACGGCCTACTTGTGGGTTTGCACCAGCACCTAAGCCTTTCGTGATGTCTCCACCAATCTGAATAACTGTGTTTACACTCGTCTTACGAAGTGCCTGAGCATCAGTATTGACACTGATAAACTCAACGCCTTCAATTGACTCACGTACCATGTGTTCAATGGCATTACCGCCACCGCCACCTACACCAACAACTTTAATTACTGCGTCGTCGGACATTTCCATCATCGGCTCAAACATTTGTTCTCTCCGTTTCTTCCTGTTCGCTCAGGTTAAAACTCTTTTAGTATCCAATTTTTAAATTTCTTAATTACGGTAGTAAACGATTGATGCTTACTTGGCACATAATCGTCGTCGTCATGAAACTGACTTTCTTTACCGTAATGTAAAAGACCTACCGCTGTTGCTTGATATGGTTCTTTTACGTAATCTGTTAGGCCTGTTACATCTAGAGGTTGGCCAATTCTTACTTGGGTCTGGAAGACTCGTTCTGCGCAATCAACCAAACCATCAATTTGTGATCCACCACCAGTCAATACAATACCAGCGGCAAGATGATGCTTAGTTCCTTCAGTACGTAATTTGTCCTGAATCGCGATAATGCGTTGGTTTACTAAGCCTAACAGTTCAGAATACCTTGGTTCAATCACTTCTGCTAGCATTCTTCGTTGTAAACTTCTTGATGGACGCCCACCAACACTAGGAACATTGACCGTTTCATCACGATTAATGTGCTCACTAAGTGCACAACCATACTTTACTTTTAATTTTTCAGCATCGTTAAATGGTGTACCAAAAGCGTAAGCTATATCACTAGTTACTGCATTTCCAGCATATGGAAGCACTTCTGCATGACGTAATGAACCATCAGTCCAAATCGCAATATCCATTGTACCTGCGCCGATATCGACAACACAAACACCAAGATCACGTTCATCTTCAGTGATAACAGCATTACTTGAAGCTAGACCTGAAAATATAATATGTTCCACTTTCAAGCCACAACGTTCAACGGCCTTCACAATATTCCTTGCCATATCATTATGGCACGTAATGAGGTGAACGCTCACTTCCATTCTCATACCTGACAAGCCAATTGGATTACGGATGCCTTTTTGAACATCTATCGTAAATTCTTGTGGTATTACATGCAGTGTTCGCTGTTCGTCACCGATTTTAACGGATTTTGCAGTATGAATAACACTGTCCATATCATCTTGGGTAACTTCTTCTTCAGATATCGACCCCATTCCTTTTTCTATCTGGCTCGCAATATGCTTTCCTGATAAAGAAATAAATACAGAAGTAATCGTGCACTCAGCCATCAGTTCAGCTTGATCAATCGCGCGTTGCACCGATTTCACTACTGACTCAAGGTCATTGACACCACCTTTATCCATTCCACGAGAGGGACACGAACCAGAGCCTATTACACTCACTTGGCCATCAGGTAAAACCTCACCCACGAGTGCGGATACTTTGTTTGTACCTATGTCTAAACCAACAATAATACTGCCTTCTGGCGTTTTACTCATGTCAATTCTCTTCTTTGTCTTCTAGATTTTCTGATTTCCAGCCAACAGCGGCACCGGTGTCATAACGAAGATCTATGTAATCAATCGAATGTTTCTTATCTGCTAATTGCTTATATAAAGCAATAAAGCGTTCCACTCTTTCTTCACGCGCATCGCGACCAAGTTCTAATCGAATACCATTATCGAGAACCACTTGCCAAGATAATCGTTCAGTTAACGCAACACTGTGAACCGTAATATTTAGTGGTTTAAATTCTTTTTGTAGTTGATGCCAAAAACTCAACACTTCTTTACTGTCCGTATCTGGACCAAATAATGCAGGCTTTGGCTCTAACAAATCGCTCATTGGTGCATTAAAAACAACACCTTCAGGATTAACAATAACGCTGTTATTCCATGTTGCTTCCGGTTGATTCTCAACCACAAACACTTTAATCGTTTCTGGCCATTGCTTTCTAACCGAGACTTGAGCTATCCAAGGCAAAGATAACAATGCATCTTGCAGTTTATTGACATCCTGAGTCATGAAGGTACCGACAGAATCCATAGATTCAATGGCTCCACGAATATCATCAGCCGTTATATGTTTTAATTGTCCTTGAATGATCATGTGAGATAAGGGCAATCTATCTTTATCCGTCATCCAGCTAATCGTCGACACTAACAACCAAAGCGAAATGATAATAACAAATAAAAGAAATAAGCCACCTGGTAAGTGTTTTCTTATTTTCTCTTTATCAAATGATGTATTCATTTTGACAGTCTTAATCATATAATTTTCATAACAGTGTTAATAAACAATGTAATGCCTACCTAATTCGCTCAAATAGACATTAAGTAATGCCAAAATGCCATTATCTAATAATTATAGGGTGTAAAAACCCTCTATCCAATGTTTGATAGCATATTATTAATACAATGAGGATTCTATCCCATTATGCGTTTTTTTCTTAGTTGTTCTAACTATTTAAACAATATTTAACCTAACTCTTTCATTGCTTGGATATTTAATTCCAATGAAGCGAGTTGTTTTGCTAATTTACCAACATCACCAGCTCCTTGTGTCAGCACTAAATCATTATTTTGAATGATGTTAGCCAAAACAGAGGGTAATGCATCAATAGTTGGAACAAATATTGGATCTAATTTACCGCGAGCTCGAATCGTACGACACAACGCTCGGCCATCAGCACCTGCAATGGGTTTTTCACCCGCAGAATAAACATCAAGCATAATAAGTACATCAACATTATCTAAAACGTTAGCAAAATCATCATACAAATCACGCGTTCGGCTATAACGGTGAGGTTGGAATATCATAACTAAACGTTTATCTTCCCAGCCTGCACGTGCCGCTTTAATTGTAACATCGACTTCTGTAGGGTGATGACCGTAATCATCGACAAGCATCGCGTGTCCATTGCCCGTTTCAAACTCACCTAACTGATCAAATCGACGCCCAGCACCTTCAAAATTGAGTAATGCGGAAAGAATCGCGCTATCTTCAACGTCTTCTTCAGTAGCAACAGCAATGGCTGCTGTTGCATTCAATGCATTATGTTTACCCGGAATATTAAGGACAATATCTAAATCTGTACGATCTTTTCTTTGTACCGTGAAAAAGCTTTTTTGACCTTCTTGACGATAATTAATTAAACGTACATCCGCATCATCGGAAAAACCGTACGTAATAACTTGGCGACTAACGCGCGGTAATAACTCTCTTACCACATCATCATCAATACACATGACAGCTTGGCCATAAAATGGCAGGTTATGAAGAAAATCAATAAAAGTTTGTTTTAACACTTCAAAGTCACCGCCATAAGTATCCATATGATCGGCTTCAATGTTAGTGACAATACTTACCATTGGCTGCAAGTGTAAAAATGAGGCATCACTTTCATCGGCTTCAGCAATAAGAAAACGACTTGAGCCTAAACGGGCATTCGTTCCGGCATTCTTAACCAAGCCGCCATTAACAAAAGTAGGATCTAAACCTGCTTCTGAATAAATTTGAGTGGTTAATGCCGTTGTTGTTGTTTTACCATGAGTCCCCGCAACCGCGATCCCATGTCTATAACGCATTAATTCAGCAAGCATTTCAGCGCGACGTATCACAGGGATACGATTTTCTTTTGCTGCTACGATTTCAGGGTTAGCTTGATCTATCGCCGTTGATACAACCACCACACTCGCTTTTTCTACATTACTTGCGTGATGCCCAAAAAATATATCAGCACCCTTTTCAGCTAAACGAACAGTGACACTATTTTCTGCAACATCAGAGCCACTAATATGGTAGCCCTCATTTAATAAAACTTCCGCAATTCCACTCATACCCGCACCGCCAATTCCAACAAAGTGGATGCATTCAACACGGCGCATTTCAGGGATCATCGTTCTAATTTCAGCTAATTGTAGTTTCTGTTCTGTTGTCATTTTTTAATCTCAATTCTTTTATTTAGCGAGGCTTTTAATCGCAGTGGCAACACGTACATCTGCATCAATAATAGCTGCATTACGGGCATTACATGCCATTTCTAATAACTTAGGTCGCTCTAAACCGTTCAGTGTATCAACCAAACTCTGAACTGTTAAATCTTGTTGTTCTATCATTTTCGCTGCGCCACACTGTACAAGGTGATCTGCGTTCAATGCTTGCTGGCGATCTTTATGCATAAAAGGAATAAAGACACAGCCCACGCCTGCAGCCGAAACTTCAGAAACAGTAAGTGCTCCTGAGCGACAAACTAATACATCAGCCCAAGCGTAAGCTTCAGCCACATCATCAATAAACTCGGTGACTTTCGCTGTTGATAAACCATTCGAGTGATAAGCCTCGCTTACGCTCTCTTGATTTCCTTTGCCCGCTTGATGCCAAATCTCGACTTGATGATTCAATTTTGATAATGCTTCTGGCAAGGTCGTATTAAGAATACGCGCACCTTGGCTTCCACCCATAACCAATAAACGAATTGGACCATTTCGCTCAGCAAATCGTTCTTTAGGATGAGGCAGTTGGCAAACATCTTCACGAACGGGATTCCCCACAACTTCCGCCGTAGGGAAAGCCCCTGGAAATGCTTGAAAAACACGTTTAGCAATTTTAGAGAGCCATTGATTAGTCAATCCTGCCACGGCATTCTGCTCATGTAAAACAACAGGGATCCCAGATAACCATGCAGCAATGCCACCAGGACCACTCACATAGCCCCCCATGCCTAAAACGACATCGGGCTGCCATGCTTGAATGTGTTTTTTTGCTTGTGAAATAGCACCAAGAATTTGAAAAGGAGCGATTAATAGTTTTTTAAGCCCTTGCCCGCGTAATCCTTTCACTTTAATGAAATCGATTTCAATACCGTGTTTTGGTACGAGATCAGCTTCCATCCGATCTTCTGTTCCAAGCCAGCGGATTTCCCACCCTTCACTTTGTAATTGTTTTGCAACAGCCAATCCAGGAAACACATGTCCGCCCGTTCCACCAGCCATCACTAATAAACGTTTATTTTTGTTCTTCATTTTCACTCCGAGGTGGCTCGTTTGCTAGATAAACACGACACTCATGATCAATACGAATAAGTAAAGACACCGCAACAGACATAATAATTAAACTTGAACCGCCATAACTAATCAATGGCAATGTAAGACCTTTTGTCGGGACAATACCCGCAGCAGCACCAACATTAACTAACGTTTGGAACGCAAACCAAATACCAATACCAAACGCTAAGAAACCACCAAATCGTTGGTCATGTGCAAGACATTTTCGACCAATTAAAAGCGCTTTAAATACGAGTGCAAAAATCAAACACAACACCAAACACACACCAACAAAACCGAGCTCTTCGGCGATAACCGCAAATACAAAGTCAGTATGAGCTTCTGGTAAATATTCCAATTTTTGAATCGAATTACCTAATCCTTCACCAAACCAGCTACCTCGTCCAAACGCCATCAAAGATTGCGTCAATTGGTAACCACTACCAAACGGATCTTGCCACGGGTCAAGAAAAGAAGTAACTCGGCGCATACGATAGGGTTCAGCAAGAATAAGAACGATAACTAACGAAATTCCGCCCATCACTAACGCAATAAATTGCCAAAGTTTCGCCCCAGCAATAAACAACATCGCAATCGTAGTGACAAACATCACAACAGTTGTCCCTAAATCGGGCTGCATTAGAAGGAAAAAAGCCAACGTGATTAAGACTAATAAAGGCTTAACAAATCCACGAAAACTGTCTCTAACCTCACCATGACGTCGAACTAAATACCCAGCGATAAAAACAAATAAAGACAGTTTTGCGACTTCCGCTGGTTGTAGATTAAAAATACCTAAAGGTAACCAACGAGCGGCACCATTTACAGATTTTCCCACAACAAGAACAGCCGCAAGGAGTAAAAGAGAAATTAACAACAAATGGCTACTGTACTTAAGCCATTTATTCAATTCTATACGTAAAACAATCGAGGAGATGCTTAATGCTAAAAACACAAATAACATATGTCGCATCATAAAATGAAAAGGCTGACCAGTCAGACGAGTACTGATAGGAAAAGAAGCAGAAGCAACCATCACTAAACCCGTTAACATCAAACCCAAGGCAATCCAGATCAATTGACGATCAAACATAACTTTAGGTGATGGGGTAAATACCCAATCTTGTAATGGAGAAGCTAAGTGCTTAATTCGCTCAATAACCAAAATTATTTCTCAGTTGAATAGTGTTTAGCTAATGCTGTAAATGCATCGCCTCTTGCCATAAAGTTAGCATATTGATCAAAACTGGCACATGCAGGAGAAAGCATTACCATATCTCCAAATGTTAATTCAGGGGATAATAACTCAATCGCCTCATCCATTGTTTGGCATAATCGAGACCGAGGATCTAAAGGCATGAATTGCACGCCATCCTCGCCAAAACAATACATCATTAAATCCAATTTATTCAATGCTGGCGATAATTCCGAAAAATCAGCCCCTTTACCAACACCACCAACCAACAAATGAAGTTTCCCTTCAATACTAAGACCAGAAAGTGCAGCCAGTGTACTCGCCACATTGGTTGCTTTAGAATCGTTAACCCATCGAACACCATTCATTTCAGCGACAACTTGGCAGCGATGCGTTAATCCATTGTAACGCTTCAACGTATCTAATGTTTTATTGGTATTAACACCTGCAGCATCAAGTAAAGCAAGAGCAACAAGGCTGTTAGCAATATTGTGTTTACCAACAAGACCAAGCTCATTGGCAGCAATAATAGGTGTGTTATTTTTAGCTAAAAACAGCCGACCGTTTTCTTCAATGCAACCGTACTCATCACTGGTATCAAACCCAAAACTAATTAACGTTTTATCTGCTGTATCTGGGTAAGTTTCTTTATCATCACGATTAACAATACAAACATCGGCATGATCAAATACACGCAACTTAGCTTGACGATAATCTTCCATACCTTGGTATCTATCCATATGGTCTTCAGATAGATTCAAAAATGCGGCGGCTTTTAGCTTTAATGATGATGTAGTTTCGAGTTGAAAACTGGATAGTTCCAGTACATAAAGATCGGCATCTTGTTCTAATAGATCTAACGCAGCAAAGCCGATATTACCACCGACAGCGGTTTTAACCCCTGCAGCATTGGCCATTTCACCGGTTAAATCGGTGACCGTACTTTTGCCATTAGAGCCGGTAATTGCAATTACAGGGGCCGTCACTGCCCACGCAAACAATTCAATATCACCAACAACTGGCGTGCCCTTTTTAATGGCTGGTTGTAATTGAGAAGAAGCAAGCGCAATACCTGGGTTAGTAACAATAAGATCGGCGTCTAACAGCCAATCTTGTTGCCAACCACCAGAATGCAACTCAACCTGTTCAGGCAATTGTTCTTGGCCTGGTGGCGTTTCACGAGTATCAATAACTTTGACTATTAACGCTTCTGGTTGTCTCAGCAAATGCTTAACAACAGATAGCCCTGTCATTCCTAAGCCAACTACAACAACGTTTTTTACACCACAAAAACCAGTCATATTAACGTACCTTCAATGTCGCTAATGCAATAAGAACCAATAACATAGAGATAATCCAAAAACGCACGATTACACGCGGTTCTGGCCACCCTTTCAATTCATAATGGTGATGAATTGGAGCCATACGGAAGATACGTTGACCACGTAGCTTGTATGAGCCAACTTGTAGAATTACAGAAAGTGTTTCTACAACAAATACACCACCCATGATAACCAAAAGGAATTCTTGACGTACTAAAACCGCTATCGTACCTAGTGCGCCACCCAGTGCTAATGAACCAACATCGCCCATAAATACTTGTGCAGGGTAAGTGTTAAACCATAAGAAACCAAATCCAGCACCGACAATCGCAGCACAGACAACAACCAACTCACTTGCTTGTGGAATATGTGGAATATGTAAGTAATTCGCAAATTGTACGTTGCCTGTCGCCCATGCAATAAAAGCAAAACCAGCGGCAACAAATACCGTTGGCATGATAGCTAAACCATCCAATCCATCCGTTAGGTTTACTGCATTACTTGTACCGACAATAACAAAGTAGGTTAGCAAAATATAAGTTAAACCAAGTTGCGGCATAATATCTTTAAAGAAAGGAACAACGAGCTGTGTTGCCGCCGTATCTTTACCATAAGCATATAAAGCAAACGCAACCACTAATGCAATGGCTGATTGCCAGAAGTACTTCCAACGAGCAATCAAACCGTCCGTATTTTTACGAACCACTTTACGATAGTCATCAACAAAACCAACGGCACCATAGCCTAGCAATACAAACATGACCGCCCAAACATAAGGGTTTGTAAGATCTGCCCATAAGAAGACAGTGACCGTAATAGCCGTTAATATCATGATACCGCCCATGGTTGGCGTACCGCGCTTACTGAAATGAGATTCAGGACCATCATCACGTACTACTTGACCGATTTGAAGGTTTTGTAACCATCGAATCAGTTTAGGCCCCATCCATAACGAAATAGATAATGCGGTAATAATACTTAAAATAGCTCGAAAGCTAAGGTATTCGAATAAACGAAAAAATGGGAAATATTGCTCTAGAAAGTTAGATAACCAGATAATCATTACTGACACTCCTTAAGAGCTAAAACTACTTCGCTCATACGTGAACTATTGGCACCTTTTACTAGCACGGTAACCTCATTATGTTTAATTAATTGTAATTCTTGCAATAAATAGGCATTTAATTCGTTACGAGACTCAAAGTGTCGACCATTGCATAATTCGCTGATCACCTTGGTATCATCACCAAACGTTATTACTTGCTCAAATTGATATGGGGCAGCATATTCACCAACTTCACGGTGAAGTGCAAGGCTTTCTTTACCAAGCTCAGCCATATTACCTAAAACCAGCCAACGACTGCCATTAAAGCCACCAAGTAAGTCCACTGCGGCTTTCATCGCAGGAACACTGGCATTGTAAGTATCATCGATCACCTTCAAACCAGAAGGTAAAACCTCAACAGCAACCCTTCCTTTTACATTTTCAAGCGATTGTAAGCCTTGTTGAATATCAGCTAATGTACAGTTAGCTTGAACAGCTAACGCCGCAGCCGCTACTGCATTTGATACATTATGCTTACCAATAATCGTGAGTGAAACCACGATGCTTCCTACCGGTGTATTCAATGTAAATGAAGAAGCACCAAGACCATTGACCTCTATATTACTTGCATGAAAGTCAGCTTGATTATTTTCTTGTGAAAAACTCAATACCGTTTTGTTTTCAAATAAATCAGACCAACGAGGCAATCCATTACTGTCTAAATTATAAATAGCCGTCGCATTTTCTTTTAGGCCTTCAAAGATTTCACCTTTTGCTTTCGCAACCCCTTCTATCGAACCAAATCCTTCTAAATGTGCCGCCGCAATATTATTGACTAAGGCGACATCAGGACGAACCAGTTGTGTGGTATAAGCGATTTCATTTTGATGATTAGCGCCGAGTTCAATAACAGAGAAATCATTACTTGGTTGAGATCGTAACAACGTTAATGGCACGCCGATTTCATTATTAAAATTACCCGCTGTCGCCAACACTTCACCAGAACGTTTTAAAATAGACGCTAACATTTCTTTTACCGTGGTTTTGCCACAGCTGCCAGTTAAAGCAATGGTAAAGGAATGGCATTGCTGATGAACATATTGACCGAGTAACCCAAGCGCTTTTTCCGTATCACTAACGATCACTTGAGGTAATAAAGAATCAACCTCATGTGAAACAAGTAAAGCAACCGCACCTTGTTCTTCAGCCACTGAGACAAAAGAATGGGCATCAAATCGCTCACCAATCAGCGCAACAAACAGCCCTTGAGCCTCAATATGTCGACTGTCAGTCGACACGCTTGAAATCGAGGTATCTACCCCATTCAAACGTCCCTGACAAATGTTCGCCACTTCATTCAATGACATTAAGATCATGATGATAGTCCTAATAATTTCTGCGCAGTTTCACGATCAGAATAATGAATCGTTTCTGTAGCAAGCACTTGATATTCTTCATGCCCCTTGCCTGCCAATAAAATAATGTCATGCTTACTTGCTTGAGAGAGAGCAAACTGGCATGCATCAAAACGCTGATGTATCACGTGTGCAATGTCTGGTTGGTTCAAACCGGCTAACATGTCTTTAGTAATCAAACTTGGATCTTCTGAACGAGGATTATCATCACTTAAAATAATCACATCAGCTTGTTGCTCAGCAATACTAGCCATCATCGGACGCTTGCCCGTATCTCGATCACCGCCACAACCAAATATACACCACAGCTTGCCTTCACAATGAACTCGAAGGGCTTGCAAGGCTTTATCTAAAGCATCTGGAGTATGCGCATAGTCCACAACCACTTTCGCATTACCTTCAGAACTGAAAAGCTCCATTCGTCCAATAACCGCGGTTAATTTAGGAGCAGCGTCCGCTAATTCAGTTATGTCGTAACCAAGCGATAGAAGAGTAGCAAAAGCGACTAAAATATTATTGGCATTAAACGCACCGATCAACGGAACAGAAAGATCCGCCGTTCCCCAATCAGAATTCAGAGATATTTGAATTCCATCCGTAGAGTAAATGACAGAAGTTGCAAACACTTTTTTCCCTGAATGAAAAGAAAGATTACCTTCGTTCAATGATACCCCGACAGCATTAGGCAATTCTTTTAACCAAGAAGCACCCACAGTATCATCGGCATTAATGATTGAATATTTAGGACGGTGAGAGGTAAACAACAGTTTTTTTGCTTCAGCATAATTTGCCATATCACCATGATAATCTAAGTGATCACGACTTAAATTAGTGAATACAGCAGCATCAAAATTCAAGGCATTAACACGCCCTTGAACCAATCCATGAGAAGATATTTCTAATGCGGTTAGCTTTGCCCCTATATTTTCAAGACCCGTTAATGTCTGTTGGATCTCTATTGGGCTACCCGTCGTATTTAACGCAGGTTTCAGATCGGTTAATAATCCATTGCCCGTCGTCCCCATGACTCCAGCTGGTTTACCAAGTAATGTGGCCCATTGAGCAATAATTTGCGATATGGTTGTTTTTCCATTGGTTCCAGTAATGCCAACCAACTGCATTTTTCTTTGTTCAGCGTGATAAAAACGCCCAGCGACCGCGCTGAGTTTTATCGATAGCGCATCGAGATAAATAATAGGGGTCTGATCGAGAAAACTAATGGTTCCCGTCTGATTAACCTCATCACTTTGAGCCAATACCGCCGATGCTCCTTGCTTAATCGCAACAGGGATAAACTGTCGGCCATCGACCGCGTGGCCTTTAATCGCAACAAATAGGCAACCAGTGGTTACTTTGCGACTGTCCAATGTCATGGATGATATTTCTACGGCTTGATTTAATTCACACCAAGGCAACAATAATTCAGATAACTGCATCATCCTTTTCCTAATTCAATACATCGATATGTTTTACGGTACTTTCGTCTGGGGCTACATTTAATATTTGTAATGCATCTTTCATCACCTGACCAAAAATAGGCGCAGCGACTTGACCCGCATAATATTCATCGCCTTGCGGTTGATTCACTATCGTCACCAGAGCAATTCGAGGATTACTTACCGGAGCAACACCCGCGGTTACCGTCATATATTCATCACTGTAGCCACCGCGAACCGCTTTACGAGATGTCCCTGTTTTCGCAGCAACTCGGTATCCAGGAACGGCCGCTTTAGTCGCTGTACCTCCAGGTTGAGTTACCGTTTCCATCATCGCTAATACCGCTTTAGCGTGTTCACGATTAACCACTTGTTTACCCGGAGTGGGTCCCGTCGTTTTCAAAATAGAAAGCGGACGATATTCACCATAAGCACCCAATGTTGCATACGCATGAGCTAACTGAATGGGAGTAACAGAAAGGCCGTAACCAAATGCAAGAGTGGCAATTTCAAAATCAGACCAACGACGGCGATCAGGGAATATACCCGTCGCTTCACCAATCAAACTTAATCCAGAAGGATCTGCCAAACCAACCGCACTGTATTCCGCCAATAGTTCTTGTAAGGGCATATTTAACGCCAAGTGCGCCACACCGATGTTACTCGATTTTTTTAAAATAGTAGTTAAGTTCGCTTTACCCACTTTAGAGCTATCACGAACTCGACTTCCACCAATTCGCATAATGCCATTACCGGTATCCACAATCGTATTTAGGTTTGCAGTGCCACTATCAAGCGCCGCTAATACGACAAAAGGCTTAACGGTTGAGCCTGGCTCTAACGTATCGGTAATAACACGATTTCGCATTCTAAAGTTTTGTAACTGACTTCTGTCATTTGGGTTGTAAGACGGGGCGTTAACCATTGCTAATACTTCACCCGTTTTAATATCAATCATGACAACAGAACCCGACATGGCTCTAAAGTCTGAAACGGCTTGTTTAATCGCACGATAAGCAATCGCTTGTAAACGTTGATCAATACTTAACGTTAATGGCTTACCTTCTTGTTTCTCTTTTAACGAAATATTTTCAACCACTCGACCATAACGATCTTTTCGCACTGTACGACGACCTGGTTCACCGGTTAGCCAGCCATCATAGCTTCGCTCCACACCTTCAAGGCCGTGGCTATCAATCCCCGTCACACCAATAACATGAGCACTGATCTCACCCGAAGGATAATACCGACGAGATTCCGCTTTTAAACCAATACCGGCGAGTTTTAATTTTCGAATATAAGCAGCAACCGCAGGGGAAATTTGACGCTGAAGATAGATAAAACGGCGTTTTTTATTCTTTTCTATTTTGGAGAGTAATTCGGTACGTTTTAAACCAAGAACATCAGCCAGAGCATGCCAACGATCAACTTCAACTAAACCGCCCGCTTTATAGATCGCGACAGGATCAGCCCACACCGCATCAACAGGAACACTCACCGCAAGTTGCTCATTATTTCGGTCTGAAATAATACCGCGAGCAGAAGGCATTGTCTTAACTCGAATAGAACGCATATCACCTTGTTTAATAAGGTTATCTGGTTCTATTACTTGAATATAAGCCGCACGAGCAATCAAAATAGCCAAAGCAAGAAAAACAAAAAAAACAATAACGCCAAAGCGCCACTGAATTAAAGTCGGTGGCGCTTTGCTTATACGTTTATTATTTGTCTTTCTACTTGGTAATTTCATCGTAGTTTTATTATGACTTCTTTATCCGGGGAGGGTCTTTCCATATCTAATTCACGTATGGAACGAGACTGCACTCGACTATGCTCTGCGAGTGCACTTTCTTCTAATATCAAATTTCGCCATTCACCATCTAAAATATCTTTCTCAAGTAATAAATTTTCACTTTTCACGGCCATTTGACGAGTATTATGAGTGATAAGAACAACACCAATAGCACTGATAAAAAGAAACATTAATAAGATCGAGTGAAAACGGCCTACACCTATTAAGTCTAGACCTATCATTTTAGTTAAACTGGATTGTGATGATGCTTTGTGGCTCATAAGCGCTCAGCGATACGTAGAACAGAACTACGCGAGCGAACATTAACATCAACTTCATTAACGGTAGGTTTAATGGCTTTACCAATAGGCTTCATTTTTGCACTGCCTAATGCTTTAATTTGGTTTTCAGTCAGAGGAATACCATGAGGAACTTGTGGACCTCTGCTTTCTTTACGAATAAAGTGCTTAACCATGCGATCTTCTAATGAATGAAAACTAATCACAGACAAACGTCCACCCTCAGCAAACACATCAAGAGCGCCATTTAACGCCGTATCAATCTCATCCAATTCACTATTAATATAAATGCGGAATGCTTGGAAAGTACGAGTCGCAGGATGCTTTTTCTCTTTAAAATTCTTAGGCGCAACATCAGAAATTAATTTAGCGAGTTGACCAGTACGAGTTAACGGCTCATTCTCTTCGTTATCACGGTAAGCAACAATACCTTTAGCAATGCGCCATGCGTGCTTATCTTCGCCAAACTCACGAATAACCCAAGTAATATCTTCAACATCGGCAGTCAATAACCATTGAGATACCGGCATTCCAGAGGTTGGATCCATACGCATATCTAATGGGCCGTCTTTCATGAAGCTAAAACCACGGTCTGCATCATCGAGCTGTGGTGATGACACACCTAAATCAAGTAAAACACCATCAATTTGTCCCACTAAACCTAACTCTTCAACATACCCTTTTAGACCCGAGAATGGTCCATGAATAATGTTGAATCGAGGATCCGTAATGGTTTTCGCTTCAGCGATTGCTTGAGGATCACGGTCAATACTGTACAAACGTCCGTTTTCACCTAATCGAGATAAAATTTGACGACTATGACCACCGCGACCAAAAGTACCATCAATATAGATACCATCAGGTTTAATCGCTAAACCATCAATAGATTCATGAAGAAGAACGGATACGTGTTGAAATTGTTCAGACATAGTGAGTATTTACTACCGTAATAATGAGAATAAGCGACTGAATTTTAGCTAGAAGTGTAAACTAAAAATACAGTGGTGTGTGTCAAATTAGTGATAATTCTAAACCAATGTAGCAGAAAGCACAAAGCCCACCATAAGACTACCGAAATAGTTTTATGGTGGGCTAAGTTAGGAGCCGACATATAAGCCGGGTTCTGTCCCGCTTGCGCGGTGGTAACCATTCGTCTAGGCCTGCAATCGCTCACAGGCTCAAGCAATCTACCCGCCCCCAAACACGAGCAATGCTATGTGAGGGCCTATTTGATCTTGCTCCGGGTGGAGTTTACCTTGCAACGCACTATTACTAGACGCCCGGTGCGCTCTTACCGCACCCTTTCACCCTTACCTGTGCTTACTTCCCTATCCCGAAGAATAAAAGAAGATTAAGCCATCGGCGGTTTTCTCTCTGCTGCACTTGTCGTAGGCTTGCGCCTCCCAGGCGTTACCTGGCACCCTGCTCTATGGAGCCCGGACTTTCCTCCCCTTCACCAGTTTCCCTAAGGACTTGAATGAAGCAGCGATTACCGAGTCAGCTCCTGAAGCGAATGATATAAGAGTCAGTTATAACTTACCACCCTTTTTCTCGATTCTCTTAATCTAAATGCTCTAAACCCCATTTGTATAGGGCATTTTTCTTCACTCCGTGTATTTCAGCCGCCATCGCCGCTGCTTTTTTAAGCGGAAGCTCTTTTACAAGGATAGAAACAGAGCGAGTTGCTTCAAATGGCAGTTCATCTTTCGCTTCACTTCTAAAGCCATGGATAAGTAAAACCATCTCTCCACGCTTGCGATTTTCGTCTTCTTTAACCCATTCAATCAACTCACCCAGTGGTGCGCCATAAATGGTTTCATATCTTTTTGTTAATTCACGAGCCAAGACAACCTGTCGGTCAGCACCAAGTACTGTCAACATGTCGTCTAATGAATCCATAATTCGATGTGGTGATTCATAAAAAATACACGTACGTTCTGCTTGTGCTATTTCTTCAAATTTATCTCGACGACCTTTACTTTTCGGGGGCAAGAAACCTTCAAAACTAAATCGATCAGAAGGTAAACCAGCAGCAGACAATGCAGTAATAACAGCACAAGCGCCAGGTAATGGGACAACATTGACATTTGCTTGACGACAGCGGTTTACTAAGTGGTAACCTGGGTCACTGATCAGTGGCGTTCCCGCATCTGAGACAAGAGCAATAGATTTACCTTCTTGTAATTTACTGATTAGAAGGTCTGCTTTATGCTGTTCATTGTGATCATGTAATGCAAACGTTTGACTAGAAATGCCAAAATGAGACAATAACCTGCCTGTATGTCGGGTATCTTCAGCCGCAATCAAGTCTACGGATTTTAAAACATCCAAAGCGCGTTGGGTTATGTCGCCTAAATTACCGATTGGGGTAGGTACAATGTACAAAGTTGCAGCCTCTACCACAGATAAATTGTGATCTGTCATTTGTTTACTATCTCTTCTGCGATTAATATAGGGAATATAAGTAGACATCACTATAATGAAAATAATATTTTAGCTGTTCGGGTGATTCGCATCCATAGTAAAAACAGCCCTTTTAAGTAGGACCAGTATATTACCCATGGCAAATATGACCTTTAGAAAGAACAGTGTAACACGCCTTGTTGCTCCTGTAGCCTTAGCGCTAACATTAGCCGCGTGTTCAAGCTCACCGACATCCCCTGAGCGTCTTGATATCACTCAATCGCCATCAGAAACAAGTTCTGCTTATATTCTAAAAGCCGATCAGCAACAAGGTAACTTACAAGCTGACTTACTTATCATGGCATTGAAGGCCGCGGTACAAGAACAGAATACAGAGCTCTCTAAAAATTTACTTACGCGTTTAGCTACGATGGATTTATCCCCAGCTCAAATCGCTGAGATTCAGTTAATAAAAGCAGAGCAACTGAAGTCACAAAATAAATACACTCAAGCGTTGCAAGAACTACACTTTGAAGCTTGGTGGAAACTAGAAAACTCACAATGGATTGAGTACTACGAACTTCGTCATGAACTGTATTTATTTAATGGCGACAATCTGAATGCGGCAAGAGAGCTCATTCAATTAGAACCTTTTAAAGCCCAAGATCAAAAAGCGCAATTATGGTCACAAGTATGGACGAATATTTCATCACTAAATAGCGCAAGCCTTCAAGCAATACAACTTGACGAAAAAGAAAACATTCTTCATGGTTGGGTCCAATTAGCAACCTATTCAGACACACTAAAACATTCTCCTGTTCGTTTGCAGCAAGCATTTAAAGACTGGTTACAAGCAAATCCAATGCATCCTGCAGCGACTTACACTCCACAAGAAGTATTAGATATATTAGCATTAGATATTGTTCGCCCAGAGCATGTCGCTTTACTTCTTCCTTTGACTGGTCGCTTTGGACCACAAGGTATGCGTGTACGCGATGGCTTTATTAATGCCATGATGGAAGATAAAGAACGTGACGATTTCACTACATTAAAAATTATCGACACTCAAGTAACCCCAATGTCAGAGATTCTTCCTATCCTTGATAAAGAGCAAATTCAATTTGTGGTTGGCCCGCTAATTCGCAGTGAAATTGAAGAGTTTCAGACCTTAAATTCAGCAGACATTCCGCAACTCGCGCTTAATATTCCAAGCGAAATTAATGTTGATAAAAACAGCTGCTATTTCACTCTATCTCCGGAACAAGAAGTAGAGCAAGCAGCCATTCACTTATTTAAACTTGGTCACAAACATCCCTTGTTTCTTGCTCCGCAAGGAAGAATGGGTGAACGTTTGAATCAAGCATTCAGTGATAAATGGTTCCAATTAACGTCACAAAAACCATCGACAAGTTACTTTGGTTCAAAAGCACAGCTACAACAAAAAGTGAACAGCGTATTTGGCCTTGAAAGCAGCCAAGCTCGTATTTACCAAATGAACGCCTTAGCTGGTATTGATTTAGAATCTCAACCACGCAGTCGTCGCGATATTGATGCGGTCTATATGATTGCAACCAGTGGTGAATTAACGCTACTAAAACCATTTATTGAAGTGGCGATTAATCCAGGTATTACACCGCCTAAATTATACGCAAGTTCACGCAGTAACAATGGACGTCAAACACAGCTAGCTGAAATTCGTGGTGTTGAATTCAGTGACATTCCACTACTGACAAATGAAAACCACAGTTTTAATGTTCAGTTTGAAAAACTATGGCCTGACAGCAGTAATGGTGAAACTCGACTTCACGCACTTGGTATGGATGCTTACCAACTAATTACCGAATTACCACAGATGAAAGCAGTGGATAATTATCAAATGGAAGGTAAAACCGGTGAGTTAAGCATTAACCAAGAATGTGTGATTCAACGAAAAATGAGTTGGGCTATTCATGGAGAAGAAACCGAATAAACGAATTAAAGGTGAATATTATGAGTTGATGGCAAAGCGCTATTTAGAGACACATCAACTCACATTCATCGAGCGTAATTTTTATTCAAAAACAGGAGAGCTCGATCTCATTATGCGAGATCGAGATTCTTTCGTTTTTGTCGAAGTAAAATACCGAGCATCTTCAAATTACGGTTCTGCTCAAGAAATGGTAACATGGCAAAAACAACGCAAGTTACAAAGAACCGCTCTCTTCTGGCTAATGAAAAATGGCCTCTCGGTTGAACACACATCTTTTAGATTTGATGTAGTTGCTATCCACTCTCAAGGTCAGGACATCAACTGGATCAAAAATGCAATTGTTGAAGGGTAAACAATGCTAGAACATATCAAAGAAAGCTTTACTGAAAGTATTCAAATCCAGATTGCGGCTGCGGAAGCACTCCCAGATCATATTATGCATGCTTCTCAAGCGATGGTTTCAACGCTATTGAACGGCAATAAAGTGCTCTGCTGCGGTAATGGTGGTTCTGCATCAAATGCTCAACAGTTTGCCTCTTGTTTGCTAAACCGTTTTGAAACAGAACGACCAAGTCTTCCTGCCATGGCATTAACGGCTGATACATCAACATTAACGGCGATTGCAAACGACTATAACTATGATGAGATCTTCTCAAAACAAGTGAGAGCATTAGGCCAACCTGGGGACATATTATTAGCCATATCAACAAGTGGTAATAGCCAAGACATTCTAAAAGCAATGGAAGCCGCCGTAAGTCGCGACATGACAATTATTGCACTAACAGGAATGGATGGTGGTGTAATGGCTGGTTTATTAGGTGAATCAGACGTTGAAATAAGAATACCATCACACCGAGTAGCTCGAATTCAAGAGGTTCATTTAGTTACATTGCATTGTATTTGTGATCTTGTTGATCAAGTCCTCTTCCCACAGCACACAGAGTAAATATCATGAAAGCCTTTAAACTAAGTGCATTGTTGCTCTCTATCGTACTGTTGCAAGGCTGTGCAGGACTATTTATTGCTGGTGCGGCTACCACTGCTTCTGTTGTTACTGACCACCGAAGCATGAAAGAACAATTATCAGATAAGAATCGCGCGTTAGAAGCGACGGGATTAGCAAATAAATCCCCTTACCAATACAACATGAGAGTAAGTGCTGTTGCTTATGACGGTAAAGTATTGCTTATGGGGCAGGCAAAAGACAAAGAGATAAATCAACAATTTGAGCAACAAGTAAAAACAATTAAAGGCGTTAAAACCGTTTATAATCAAATTCGAATTCGCCCTTTATTAACTTTCACTCAAATTAATAATGACAGCTGGATCACAACCAAAGTGAAATCGTCATTGTTAGCCGATTCTGAATTAAATGGGATTAAAGTGAGTGTCTACACTGAAGCTCAGGAAGTATTTTTGGTCGGCTTTGTCACTGAAGAGCAAGGCAATTTAGCAGCCGATATCGCACGAAACGTAACCGGTGTTAAAGGGGTTATAAAAGCGTTTGAATATGGCCAAGGCGGCAGTGTTGAAAAGTAGATAAATAAAGACATACAAAAAAGCCTGCACATATGCAGGCTTTTTTTTATTTGACGACTCGTAAACTCGGACGACCACTTGGGCGTGGTGGCTCGGGTTTATCATCAGATAGCGTATTTTCAGTTGAATCTAATGATTCTTCTTCGAAGATACCTTCATCTGCATCCATCTCATAAGCTTCTTCAGGTTCAAACATAGTCCCAGCACCATTCTCACGGGCATAGATAGCTTGAATTGCATAAATTGGCACAATGATCGAATGAGGACGACCGCTAAAACGAGCATTAAACGTTACCGCTTCGTTTCCCATTTCTAAATTACCAACAGAGTGAGGGGCAGTATTTAAAATAATCTGTCCATCTTGGATAAACTCTTCAGGTACACGAACACCATTCATAGTGGCATCAACAACAAGATGAGGAGTCAACTCGTTATCTACAATCCATTCATAAAAAGCACGTAATAAATATGGGCGACGAGGCATCATAGAACTAATATCCATTAGTTCGTTAGACGCATTTCACGTTCAATTTCAGTTAAAGATGCTAGGAATGAATCTCGTTCAAATACACGATTCATATACACTTTCATCTCTTTAGAACCCGGACCAGATAACTCAATACCCATAGAAGGTAAACGCCATAACAGCGGAGCTAAATAACAGTCAACTAAGCTAAATTCATCACTCATGAAGTAAGTGTACTCAGCGAAGATAGGACCTAACATCAATAAATCATTACGCAATTTAGCACGTGCCGCTTCTGATTCTTCAAAAGTACCAGTAGCAATGATCTTAGCCAATGAGTACCAGTTAGTTTCAACACGGTGCATCATCAAACGACTATTACCACGAGCGACAGGATAAACAGGCATCAATGGCGGATGAGGAAAACGCTCATCTAAATATTCCATAATGATGTTTGAGTTATATAGTGCAAGCTCGCGGTCAACTAATGTTGGAACCGTTTTGTAAGGGTTTAACTCTACAAGTTCTGCAGGTAAGTTGGATGGTTCAACCAATTCAACTTCAACACTTACTCCTTTCTCAGCCAATACAATGCGTACTTGGTGACTGTACATGTCAGAAGCGTCTGAAAAAAGCGTCATTACTGAGCGTTTGTTGGCAGCAACAGCCATTGAGCCCTCCGGTATTTATCTAAGGAGCAAAAAGCACCATTTTCTGGTGCCAGTCAGCTAATTTTTTTATAACATTCGTATAAAAATAAGTAGTGACACAAAAACAATGGAGGCAGAGCCTCCATTGCATACAATTAACGACCTAGAATATCACGATTAATGGACATCGCGCCAATATTCTTTCTTAAGTAAATAACAAACAAAAGCGAATATCACTAGGAATCCCATCACCCACCAACCTAAACGATGACGCTCAAGCTGAACTGGATCACCTGAATACTCCAAGAAATTAACTAAATCGCGCACAGAGTCATCAAACTCTCCGACCGTTAACTCACCAGTACCATCAGATTCCACACCAATAACCGTTTTATGTTCAACGCCATCAACAACAGTGGTTTCATAAATAGGGGTTGTTACGCCTTGCAGTTCTTGAAGAACATGAGGCATACCGACACTAGGGAAAACCATGTTATTTACACCGAATGGACGAGTTGGATCGGCATAAAATGTACGTAGATACGTATATAACCAATCGGTACCTCGAACGCGAGCAACTAACGTTAGATCTGGTGGTGGAGCGCCAAACCAACTAGCCGCTTGTTCTTCTGGTATCGCATTTTCCATTAAGTCGCCAATCTTCGCATCTGGATTAAACACGAGATTATCCATCATTAGATCAACAGGGATACCAAGATCTTCAGCAACTCGACCGTAACGTTGGTACTGAGTAGAGTGACAACCCGCACAATAGTTCATGAACAACTTAGCACCATTTTGAAGAGATGCTTGATCACGAATGTCATTATTTGCGCTATCTAATGGCGCTCCCGACCCTGCAGCCATTGCCATTGATGGCAACAAAGCAAAAAGTACTAAAATCAACTTTTTCATTTGAATGTCACCCTTTCTGGTAATGGTTTTGTTTTTTCATTTTTACTGTAAACAAACAAAAGAACAAAGAACATAAAGTAAGTTAAGCTGAATATCTGAGCTAACAATGTATACAGTGACGTTGCAGGTAATGAACCCAAAACACCAAGAGCAATAAAGCTCACAGTAAACTGCGCAATATTAAGTAAATGCAACTTACTACGGTAACGGTACGACCTTACTTTACAGCGATCCAACCAAGGAAGAAGGAACAGCACAACAATTGAAGCACCCATTGCTGCAACACCGATTAACTTATCAGGAACGGCACGCAAGATTGCATAAAATGGAGTGAAGTACCACACAGGGGCAATATGCTCTGGCGTTTTCAGTGGATTTGCTGCTTCAAAGTTTGGTCCTTCTAAGAAGTAACCACCCATTTCAGGATTAAAGAATAATACATAGCAAAAGAAGAATAAGAAGCCAGCAACACCGATCATATCTTTTACCGTTCCATAAGGATGGAAAGGAACAGAATCAATAATGTTGTACTTCTTCGTATAATACTCATGGAATTTAAATTGAGTTTTATGTTCACCCTTGTCATCTTTCGCTTTTGGTTTTTTAAGTTCAATGCCATCAGGGTTGTTTGACCCGACTTCATGCAAAGCAAGAACATGCAGAACAACTAAAAGCAATAAGACAATCGGCAAAGCGATAACGTGTAAGGCAAAGAAACGGTTGAGCGTCGCACCCGAGATAACATAATCACCACGGATCCACAGTGTTAGGTCATCACCAATAACAGGGATAGCACCAAACAGAGAGATAATAACTTGAGCTCCCCAGTAAGACATTTGTCCCCATGGTAATAAATACCCCATGAAAGCTTCAGCCATTAACACTAAGAAAATCAACATACCAAATAACCACAACAGTTCACGTGGCTTCTGGTAAGAGCCGTAAATTAAACCGCGGTACATATGAAGATAAACCACAACAAAGAAAGCTGACGCCCCAGTGGAGTGCATATAACGTAATAGCCAACCGTAATCGACATCACGCATGATGTATTCAACAGAAGCAAATGCACCTTCTCCAGAAGGAACATAATTCATTGTTAACCAAATACCCGTAATTAACTGATTAACCAGTACAAGCATTGCTAATGAGCCAAAAAAGTACCAAAAGTTAAAGTTTTTCGGCATTGGATATTCAGATAAATGCTTTTTATAGGCATTCATTGCAGGTAGACGTTTTTCTACCCAATCAAGTAATGGTTGCATTAGGCTTCCCCTCCGTCATCAACCCCAATTAGGATACGAGTATCACTAAGGTACATGTGTTTTGGCACCACGAGATTTAATGGTGCAGGTACGCCTTGGAATACTCGACCTGCCATATCAAATTTAGAACCATGGCATGGGCAGAAGAAACCAGAGTTAACTCCTTTAACTTGTTCACTAAAACTGTCAGGTAAATAGGTAGGTGAACAACCAAGGTGAGTACAAATACCAACGGCTAAAAATATCTCAGGTTTAATTGAGCGATATGCATTTTGTGCATATTGAGGTTGCTGCTCTTCACCTGAAGATGGGTCTCTAAGTTGTCCGTCAATTTCAGTTAATGATTGCAGAAGTGCTTCTGAACGACGAACAACCCATACAGGCTTACCTCGCCATTCAACACGAACCATTTGCCCGTTTTCAAGCTTACTGATGTCGACTTCAACCGGTGCACCTGCCGCTTTGGCTCGTGCACTCGGGTTCCAAGATTTAATAAAAGGTACGGCCACCGCCGCTGCCCCTAAACCACCAACAACAGCTGTTGTTGCAGTCAAGAAACGACGTCGACCATTACTCACTGGCGCATTGCTCATCCAACTTTCTCCCATGTGCTCTTTATATAGTTTTTATTATGTCCATACATTGTCGAGCTACGGCTAACTTTTTAAGGTGTGGAACAACAGAATATTGATGTCCAAAGCTTTAAAAAAAAGCTAAGAATTTGTTCATAATTATTACGCTGTTGTTTTAACCCATAAATGATAAAGAAAACCTTACTTTTTGACAAGGTAAAGCTACTTTTTTGCAACATTTGTGAACTAGATTTACTTTTGAAGTCGAGATAGGAGAAATGATAAGAAAAGAGGAAAGGATTCAAGAACTAAAGATGTTTACACCTCACAAAAACAAAAAAAGCCCAGCATAAATGCTGAGCTTTTTCCACAATAACCAAAGTAGCTTTGAAACAAAGCCACTTGGTAAGCGTAATATTAACGCTTAGAGAATTGTGGTTTCTTACGTGCTTTACGTAGACCAACTTTCTTACGTTCAACGCAACGAGCGTCACGCGTAACATAGCCAGCAGCACGTAGTGCAGGACGTAATGTTTCATCGAATTGCATAAGCGCACGTGTGATACCGTGACGGATCGCACCAGCTTGACCAGAAATACCACCACCAGAAACAGTGATGAATAGGTCTAGTTTATCAGTCATTTCAACTAGCTCTAGAGGTTGGTTAACAACCATACGTGCTGTTGGACGACCAAAGTAAACTTCAAGGCTACGCTTGTTGATTACGATGTTGCCAGTACCCGGTTTGATAAAAACACGAGCTGCTGAACTTTTACGGCGACCAGTGCCGTAGTATTGATTCTCTGCCATTGCCATGATCCTCGGTTAAATGTCTAGTACTTGTGGTTGTTGAGCACTGTGGTTATGTTCAACGCCAGCGTAAACTTTAAGTTTACGGTACATAGCACGACCAAGAGGACCACGTGGAAGCATACCTTTAACAGCTAATTCAATAACCATTTCAGGTTTACGATCAATCAGTTTCTCGAAAGAAATAGATTTTAGACCGCCTGGGAACTCTGAGTGGCGGTAGTAGATCTTGCCAGCTGCTTTGTTACCAGTTACGCGAACTTTCTCTGCGTTGATAACGATGATGTAATCACCAGTATCTACGTGAGGAGTGTATTCTGCTTTATGCTTGCCACGTAGGCGAGATGCGATTTCAGTTGCGATACGACCAAGAGTTTTCCCTTCAGCGTCTACAACATACCAGTCACGCTTTACAGCGGCTGGTTTAGCAACGAAAGTTTTCATGCTAATGATACCCGTTATTAAATAAATTCACTGATTAGGAGCTTTCGCTCCCACTGTATATTTTCGAGCCCAGTCATCACCCCTTCGAGTGGTTGGCACTCTTGGCTATTAAGCCAGTACAGTAACGGTGGGTCGGAGGATTATAGTGAAGCGTGAAGAAAAAATCACCTTTTTTTTGAAGATTTTTCACATATCAGTAAAAAACATTAAAAAAAATGAAATTTGAGCCTTATCACACTAAATAAATACGTTAACAAAAGAAAATCATCCCATTTCGACTAAGATAAATGTTCTTTTGCTAGATACTCATGACTTTGCATTTCAATCAACCTTGACTGACAACGTTTAAATTCAAAGGTTAATCGTCCATTTTGATACAAATCAGCTAATTGGACTTCCGCTGAAATGATTAATTTCACGTTTCGTTCATAAAACTCATCAACCATGGCAATAAAACGACGAGCTGCATCATCATTGAGCTCTCCCATGACCTTAACGTTAGAAAGAAGAACCGTATGATACAAACGAGACAATTCAATGTAATCATGTTGACTGCGCGCACTTTCACATAGAGAAGTGAATTCAAAATGCACAACCCCATCTCCTTCTGCATTCACAGACAATATCCGATGATTAATTTCTATCTCTTTCTCTTCATGTTCCGTTTCTGACGTTAACTGATGGAAATAATCCAACATATTTTGTTGAGCTAAACTATCGAGAGGGAAATGATAGATTTCAGCTTGCTCTAACGTCCTTAAACGATAATCAATGCCACTGTCCACGTTAACTATCTGGCAGTGTTGTTCGATCAACGTAATAGCAGGAATAAAACGCGCCCTTTGCAATCCATTTCGGTATAACTCCTGAGGGACAATATTTGATGTCGCAACAAGGGCAATGCCTCGTTCAAATAACGCCTCTAATAATGTCGCTAATATCATGGCATCGGTAATATCAGAAACAAAGAATTCATCAAAGCAGATAATATCGGTTTCTTGTTTAAATTTATCAGCCACAATCAACAATGGATCCGCTTGTTGTTGAAGCTCACCAAGCTCATCATGAACTCGCTGCATAAACCGATGGAAGTGCACTCGCATTTTACGTTCAGTAGGCAAGGCATCGTAAAAAGTATCGACTAAATACGTTTTTCCTCTCCCCACTCCTCCCCAAAAATACAATCCTTTCTCTGGCACGACGGTCTGAGGTTCTGATTTTTTAAATACAGACAACCAAGATTTTCGTTCTGCTTTGGGTGTCGTTTTTGGTTGCAATAATCGATGATATAACTCATCCAAACACTCTACGGCGTGTTGCTGAGCACTGTCGTGATGAAATGTATCTTGCGTAAGGTCAAGCTGGTATTTTTCTAATGGTGTCATCAGTTTTTATCTTTTCTTTTGTTGATTCACTCTGTTCATAGTAGCATGATCGCAATAAACACTATGAGTGGGCTTACTCACATTTATGCCTACTCATGCATAATAAAATGACAAGGAGCACTTCATGGCTTGGACATACGCATTAATTGGTTTAGCTATTGGTATAAGTATTGGCTTTATCATTTCTCGATTTACTGTACCGGGTATTAAACAGCAAAAATCATTAAAACAAGATTTAGAAAAATCAAAATATGAATTAGAGCAATACCGACAAGAGCTGGTTGATCACTTTGCAACTAGCGCGACAATGCTTGAAGCGTTAGCAAAAGATTTTAATAAAATGTATGACCACATGGCGTCAACATCTAAAGAGCTAATGCCAAATCTTCCAGAGCAAGATAACCCATTTACCGCTCGTTTAGATGAAATGACACTTTCTCCTGAATTAAATAAGAAAGTGGCTCATATAAAAGAAGAAGTAAGCAAACAACCCAAAGATTATGCAAATGGCGCAACCGGTCTACTTAAAGATGAACCATTAATGGATATCAGCGCAAAGAAAGAAGATAAAATTGCATAATAAATAAACACTACAATGAACTTTTTTAAAGGTTTCTAAGTCTCACATATACATATTTATTATAAATGGAGTATATGTAGATGAAGAAACCTTTATTAATTTTAGGCTTACTGACGTTAACGATCAGTACCATCATCACCCCAATTCAAACTCAAGCTGCCCTTCCTCTTGCTGTCAATTCTCAGCAGCTACCAAGTTTGGCTCCGATGCTCGAAAAAATAACCCCCGCAGTGGTTAGTATTTCTGTCGAAGGGACTCAACTATCAAAACGTCAGATCCCAGAACAATTTCGTTTCTTTTTAGGTCCAGATTTCCCAGAAGAGCAAGCTCAAGAGCGCCCATTCAAAGGGTTAGGCTCTGGTGTTATACTTGATGCCCAAAAAGGCTATATCGTTACCAATCATCACGTCATTAATAATGCCAAAGAAATCCTCGTTCAGTTGCATGATGGCCGAGAATATAAAGCAGAACTCATTGGCAGTGACGAAATGTCAGACATTGCCTTATTAAAATTAGAGGAAGTTAAAGACTTAACACAGATAGTGCTTTCTGATTCAGATGATTTACGCGTGGGAGATTTCAGTGTTGCTATCGGTAATCCTTTTGGTTTAGGGCAAACCGTCACCTCGGGTATCGTCTCAGCCTTAGGACGCAGCGGACTAAATCTTGAAAATTTTGAAAACTTCATCCAAACCGATGCAGCAATTAATAGCGGTAACTCTGGCGGGGCATTAGTCAATCTTAATGGTGAGCTGATTGGGATAAATACCGCAATTTTAGGTCCGAATGGCGGTAATGTCGGTATTGGTTTTGCCATCCCATCGAACATGGTTCGAAACTTATCTGAGCAAATTATTGAGTTTGGTCACGTCAAGCGAGGGATCCTTGGCGTTCAAGGTGGAGAACTCACCGCTGAGCTTGCTGAAGCATTCGATTATGACACTAATCACGGTGCATTTGTCAGCCAAGTATTACCCGATGGCGCTGCCGAAAAAGCGGGAATAAAAGCAGGCGATATTTTAATTTCCCTGAATGGAAAAAATATTCAAAGTTTTGGGGAACTGAGAGCCAAAGTAGCCACACTTGGCGCCGGTAAAAAAATCACTTTAGGGTTAATCCGTGATGGCAAAGAGAAAACTGTTATTGCCACTCTCGCAGAAGCCGATCAAATAAAAACAAAAGCAGAAAATCTACATGAAGGACTAAAAGGCGCTCAATTAAAAAATACTGCATCGTCAGATCCGATAAAGGGTGTAAAAGTAAGTGCAATACAAAAAGGGTCAATGGCACAACGTTATGGCTTACAGAAAGACGATATTATTATTGGCGTCAATCGAACTCAGATTAAGAATTTGCAACAATTTAGACAATTACTCGACAGCAAACCGCCCGTTTTAGCTCTCAATATTCAACGTGGGAAGCAAACCTTATATCTTGTTATTCGTTAATAGGTAGAATATAAAAAGTAGGTTCTATTCTTCATTTCGATGAGCAGAGCCTGCTCTTTCTTCTCTACTTCTTGGCAACATTAATGTTATCCTAACTTCTTGTCATTTATTACTTACAAGTTTAGGAAGCCAATGCTCTCATTTTTACTGCGTTCTGCTGTAATAGGCACAGTAACTGCCGCTGTATTACTTCTTGCTTTTCCTAACCTTCGCTCAGGTATAACGCCTGAACAAGATACGAACCAACAAACACCTCGAATCAGTAACCAAATTTCATTTAATGATGCGGTACGTCGAGCTGCGCCTGCTGTCGTAAATATTTATAGCCGTAAATATAATGATAAAGATCGATTACGACTAGATACAGAAGGCCTTGGTTCTGGTGTTATTGTTAGCGATAAAGGCTACATCATTACCAATTACCATGTAGTTGCAGAAGCCGATCAAATTATTGTTGCCCTTCAAGATGGACGATTGTTTAATTCTCAATTAATTGGGAAAGATAAACGTACCGATCTTGCCGTTCTACAAATTAAAGACACCAACCTTCCAGTGATCCCTTTAAATCCGAAATATCAAGCGGATATTGGTGATGTCGTGTTGGCTATTGGTAATCCTTATAATTTAGGACAGACCACCACATTTGGTATTATTTCAGCAACGGGTCGTGCAGCTTTAAGTTCTGATGGTACTCAAGGCCTTATTCAAACAGATGCTGCGATTAACCGCGGTAATTCAGGCGGTGCGCTCGTTAATACTCGAGGAGAATTAGTCGGTATCAATACCGCCTCTTTTCAACAAGCCACAGAGCTAGAAACCTATGGGATTTCTTTCGCGATTCCTTACGCACTGGCAGATAAGATAATGCGTCGCTTAATTGCTGATGGTCAAGTTATCCGTGGTTATATAGGCATTGATGGCAGAGACATAAATCCAGCAATGGCTCGCTTAATGAATGCCGATAATATCAATGGTATTTTAGTTCTTGGGGTTGCTCCTGATAGCCCAGCTGAAAAAAGTGGTATTATGACTCAGGATATAATTACCAGTATTGATGGGCAAACAGTCACTAATCGACAAAGTGTCATTGATATTGTGACTGAATTACGTCCAGGAACTAACGTTAATGTCGATGTGATTCGAAAAGGGGTGACTCAAACTATTCCACTAATGATAGAAGAAGACCCCGCGGACTAACCCCCGCCCCCCAATAATCGAAATAAAAAAATAGCGCATTCATCATGCGCTATTTTTTATTGACGATTCAATCGCTCTATCGAGAATGCTTAACTCTCTTCTGTAGAACCATTATCACCATTGATATCAATACGAGTAACTCGCTGTAAGCCTCTTGGTAACAAACTACCACGACGGCCACGCTCACCTCGGAAGTTATCTAAATCACTTGGTTTCAAGCCTAATTTACGCTTACCGGCATAGAGGGTAATCGTTGCGCCTTGAGGTAATGGCAATAAATAAGACAAGAACTCATCACGCGATTTAGAACGAGCCGCTGGAATATTAATGATCTTGTTTCCCTTACCTTTACCTAATTGAGGTAAATCTTTGATAGGGAACAGAAGCATTCTGCCTTCGTTCGTAATTGCGAGTATCTCATCATTATCAAGATCCGATACCGTCTCTGGATTCATAACTAAGGAATTATCAGGAAGCGTTAACAATGTTTTACCATTCTTATTCTTTGATAATAAGTCACTGCCTTTACAGACAAAACCATAACCCGCATCAGAACTGATTAACCACGTTTGATCTTCTTCACCCATAACTACATGCGTAATTTGGCTACCAGCAGTAATATTTAGACGACCTGTAATTGGCTCGCCTTGGCTTCTTGCTGACGGTAATGTATGTGATTCAAGCGCATAACTTCGACCATTATTTCCGATAAAGACCGCAGGTGCATTACTCTTACCATGAGCATGAGTAAGGTATTTATCACCAGATTTAAAGTTTAGCGTTGTTGGATCAACCTCATGACCTTTTGCATGACGTATCCAACCTTTATCAGAAAGAATAACCGTAATCGCTTCACTTGGAATCAGATCACGTTCCGTCATTGCTTTCGCTTCTTCACGTTCGATTAATGGAGAACGACGATCATCACCAAACTTTTCAGCATCGGCTAAGATTTCTTTCTTAATTAACGTACTTAAACGACGCTCAGAACCCAACAGTTTCTCAAGTTGATCACGCTCTTTCGCTAATTCATCTTGCTCACCACGGATCTTAATCTCTTCCAGTTTTGCTAACTGACGAAGTTTAATCTCTAAAATGGCTTCCGCTTGAATCGCGGTTAAATCAAAGCGAGTCATTAACTCGTGTTTAGGATCGTCTTCTGTACGAATAATTTCGATAACTTCATCGATATTCAAATACGCAGCAAGCAAACCATCTAAAATATGCAAACGCGCTAATATTTTATCTAGACGATGCTGCAGACGTTTACGTACCGTGGTGCGACGAAATTCAATCCATTCATTAAGAATGCTAACTAAGCCCTTCACCTGTGGACGTAAATCCAAACCAATCATATTTAAGTTTACACGGAAACTCTTTTCAAGATCCGTTGATGCAAACAGATGATTCATTAATGGTTCTGCTTCAATACGATTTGAACGAGGAACAATCACGATACGTGTCGGATTTTCATGATCCGATTCATCACGAAGATCGTCTACCATTGGTAATTTCTTCGCTCGCATTTGATTGGCAATTTGTTCTAATAACTTACTGCCCGACACTTGATGTGGCAATGCAGTAATAACAATATCACTGCCTTCTTTATGCCACACTGCGCGCATTTTAACGCTGCCTCGACCCGTACTGTAAATCTTCTTAATATCAGAATGCGATGTAATGATTTCCGCTTCTGTTGGGTAATCTGGGCCTTGGATAAAGTTCATCACTTCATCTAAATCCGCTTTGGGATTATCCAATAAATGCACGGTCGCATTCGCCACTTCACGTACATTATGAGGTGGGATATCTGTCGCCATACCAACCGCGATTCCCATAATACCATTCAGTAATATATGAGGCAGACGTGCTGGTAAGATTTTTGGCTCTTTCATCGTCCCATCAAAGTTGGGCTGCCAATCAACCGTACCTTGGCTTATCTCACCAAGTAATACGTCGGCAAACTTAGACAGTTTTGATTCTGTATAACGCATTGCGGCGAACGACTTAGGGTCATCTGGAGCCCCCCAGTTGCCTTGACCATCAACCAATGGATAACGATAAGAGAAAGGTTGAGCCATTAATACCATTGCTTCGTAACACGCAGAATCACCGTGTGGGTGATACTTACCGAGTACATCACCAACCGTACGTGCCGATTTTTTGTATTTTGCATTCGCAGACAAACCTAATTCAGACATCGCAAAAATAATACGACGTTGAACCGGTTTTAAACCATCACCAATATAAGGTAACGCGCGATCCATGATTACGTACATGGAGTAATTTAGATAAGCGTCTTCTGTAAACTTGCGCAGCGGCAGCTGTTCAACACCTTCTAAGGACATTTCTGCACTCATTTGTTATACCTCTGCCAGATCGCCATTAGATTGTAACCAAGCTCGACGATCGTCAGCACGTTTTTTACCTAAAAGCATATCCATCATTTCATTAGTTTTTTCATCATCATCAATGGTCAGTTGAACAAGACGACGGGTGTTTGGATCCATGGTTGTTTCACGAAGTTGAAGTGGGTTCATCTCACCCAATCCTTTAAATCGTTGAACATTAATTTTTGCACGTTTATTACTTAAACGATCTAACACACCTTCTTTTTCTGCCTCATCAAGGGCGTAGAAAACTTCTTTACCACAGTCGATACGATAGAGTGGCGGCATTGCCACATAGACATGACCAGCACGAACTAAAGACGTGAAGTGTTTTAGATATAAAGCACACAACAATGTTGCGATATGAAGACCATCTGAATCGGCATCGGCTAAGATACACACTTTACCGTAACGTAATCCCGATAAATCGTCCGAATCAGGATCAATACCTAACGCGACTGAAATATTGTGTACCTCTTGAGAGGCTAACACTTGATCCGCTGAGACTTCCCATGTATTAAGAATTTTACCACGTAATGGCATTACCGCTTGGAATTCACGGTCACGCGCTTGCTTAGCTGAGCCCCCCGCCGAGTCCCCTTCCACTAAGAAAAGTTCAGTACGAGCCAAATCTTGAATTGAACAATCTGTCAATTTTCCTGGTAACGTAGGACCAGAAGCAATTTTCTTACGAACGACTTTTTTCGCTGCACGCATACGACGATGGGCGTTAGCAATACATGCTTCGGCGATAAGTTCTGCGATTTGTGGTTTTTCGTTCAACCATAAGCTGAAAGCATCTTTAAGTACGCCAGATATAAACGCAGCACATTGTCGCGATGATAAACGTTCTTTGGTTTGACCCGCGAACTGTGGATCTTGCATCTTAACCGACAAGACATAAGCACAACGATCCCAAATATCATCAGCGGTTAACTTAACCCCGCGTGGGAGCAAGTTACGGAATTCACAAAACTCACGCATTGCATCAAGAAGTCCTTGGCGCATACCATTTACGTGTGTACCGCCTTGCGCAGTAGGAATAAGGTTAACGTAACTTTCAGAAACTAATTCTCCACCTTCAGGTAACCACGTAACCGCCCAATCAGCCGCCTCGCCTTTGCCTAAAAATGCACCAGTGAATGGAATTTCAGGTAATAGGGTATAACCCGCGACACCTTCTAAAAGATAATCTTTTAAACCATCTTCATAACACCATTGGTATTCTTTATCGTTTACTTTGTCTTTAAAAACAATTTCTAAACCTGGGCATAATACCGCTTTGGCTTTTAAATTATTAACAAGGCGAGAAACCGAAAATTTAGGTGAATCAAAGTAACTGGTATCCGGCCAAAAATGCACACTGGTACCACGGTTACGTCGACCACAAGTACCAACGACAGTTAAGTCTGATACTTTTTCACCATGCTCAAACGCAATTTCATAAATTTCGCCATCACGACGAACTGTCACTTCAACACGTTTTGATAACGCATTTACGACCGAGATACCAACCCCATGCAAACCACCAGAGAATTCGTAGTTTTTACCTGAGAATTTACCACCGGCGTGCAACTTACATAAAATAAGCTCCACACCAGAGACTTTCTCTACTGGATGGATATCTACAGGCATACCACGGCCATCATCAATCACTTCAAGCGATTGATCTGCATGCAAAATTACTTCAACTTTTTTCGCGTGTCCGGCTAAGGCTTCATCGACACTGTTATCTATAACTTCTTGCCCTAAATGGTTTGGGCGAGAGGTGTCGGTATACATACCAGGACGGCGACGAACGGGCTCAAGGCCATTTAGAACCTCAATGGCTCCTGCATTATATTGTTCAGTCATATCTCGGAAGGCTTCTTAAAATTTGTTACATAGTCTGAAAGGCAGAAAGGAAAGTCAAGCAATCGCCCCTATTCCTCTCTAAATATGTGGCTTTGTATTAAAGATTGTATAGTTAGTGTGTGTTCACTGTAGATAAACAGTAACTATAAATTTAGAAATTGAATTATTTGTTCAGGATAGCGTTCGAAATCAACAAAACTGTGATCGCCCCCTTTTTCTACTATTTGTTTGCTTTGTGCGTATTTCTCAACAGCCTGACGATAATCTAAAACTTCATCACCTTCTTGCTGCAATAACCACAGATCTTCTGGTGAAGTAATGGTCGCTATTGCTAATGCTTGTAACTCAGCCATATGCTGTGCTTCAAGAAAATACGTTTCATTTGTGTAAGGGTTAACTTGTTTACCTAAATAATCAGCTAACAACTCGTCAGGCTTAATCGCCGGATTAACTAGGACGGCTTTATAACCATATTGATCATTTAACCATGTTGATAAATACCCACCAAGTGAACTTCCCACTAAACCAATCGTATAGTCAGATCTATATTCTTCAATTAGATTCACTAAAAATTCAGCGGCTTCTTTAGGGTAAGAAGGCAAGCGTGGGGTTATAACGCGAATATCAGGACGCTCATTTTTACAATAACGACTCATGACCTGAGCTTTATGTGACAATGGGGAACTGTTAAAACCATGAATGTACAATAATAAACTTGGCTTTTTCATCTTAATATCCTCCTGCATCTGCATCTGCCGAAAAATCACAATGTTCTAAGCGGTACACTTGAGTCACGATCTCTCCATTGGGTAATAAATCCAATGTTCTCCAACCTGGTGCTTTTGAATCTAAAGCAAAATCATTCGAATCTGGCAAAAACTGCACGCATGTTGAAGGCGTTGCCATTAGACGAATATTATTCACAATACAATCCATTTCTTGATGAATATGTCCACACAGAATGCCACTCACATTACGATGCTTGGCTAACACTTCCCAAAACACTTCATTGTCTTTGAGCTGATGTTGATCAAGCCATGCACTACCCGCAGGAAGTGGATGATGATGAAGTAAAATCAAACTGTGCCGTTCGGAGTGTTGAGATAATGCAGAATCTAATAGCTGTAACTGCTCTGTTGATAGTGCGCCATGAGGAACCCCCACGACTTGGCTGTCTAAGATAACAACTTGCCAGTGCTCTCCTATCAACAAATGTTCACAATCTTTTATTTGAGGTGACGGTAAAACGCCCCCCATACTCGGCTTATAATCATGATTTCCAGGAAGCCAGTAACACGGTTTTTTTAATGGTTCAATGCCCTCAACAAAATGCTGATACGATTGAACCGTATGATCTTGAGAAATATCGCCAGTGGCTAAAATCGCATCAAAATGAGGACTCTGTTGCTGAACTTGTTCGACAACACTCTGAAAGCTTTTTAACGTAGGCACGCCAAGTAACGCTCCTTCAGGGAGCGCAAATAAATGGGTATCTGTTATCTGTAACAACCGAATTGGGCCGTTTTTTTTATTAAGTAGTGTTTCAGACAGCAAAATAGCTACAACCTTTTAATTCTTTAACTTTTCTCTAAAAAAATGGGTTCCTGACTTATCCCATTCTTCAAACAAAACGTGAGCCAGTCACTTAAAAATTGATTCAATTGATGCTTTTCATCTTTTTGCAGCATCTTCCCATTCGGGTAATCATATTTCGCTTTTATATAAGCCAATTGCTGAATAGCACAAACCTCGGCAACTCTTGCGTCGTGATACAGTCTCACGGTTAATTTAGGCAAAGGGTACACTGGTTTTTCATCTATCTGGTAAAGCTCAACTAATGTTGTGTATACCGTTATTTCCAATACTTTTATCTGGTATTGTTGTTTACATACTCGATAACTAGCAAGAGCACCAATCACTTCTGGCCTAGGTAATAGTGACACCATTTTGGCATAATTGGTTTCATATACTCGCATTAACTCTGATAAATTAACGTGATATTTACGCATTTTCTATCATGTTCCACTGTGATCTTAAGCGAGAAACATTTAATTCCAACCATTGGAGCGCAATAATTGTGGCTGCATTCTCAATTATGCCACGAGTCACTAAAGCATACGCATCTTCTCGAGTCATAACATGAACCTTGATGTCTTCACCTTCCTCTTCGAGGCCATGTATACCGATGGCTTCTAATGAGTTAATGCAACCAACAAACACATCTAACTGTTCAGTACACCCACCCGACGAAGGGTAAAAGTGTGATATTTTCTCTAATTTAGAGACCGAAATCCCCGCTTCTTCTTCTGTTTCTCTAATCGCGACTTGTTCCGCAGACTCATCGTTATCAATCATGCCCGCAACGATTTCATATTGCCATGGAGAAGCCGACTCTAAAGCCCCAACCCTGATTTGTTCGATAATAACAACACTGTCAGTCACCGGATCATAAGGCAACAAAGCAACGGCATGACCGCGTTCAAATAATTCACGCTCTATAATATCGCTCCAACCACCACTGAATAACCGATGACGAAAAGCAATATTGGTCATTTTAAAAAAACCGTTGTATAACGAATTTTTCGATACAACATCAACATCATCAACCGTAAATTGATTTGCTCGTACTATACTTGATGATGAATTCATTTTTATTTCCCAATATTTCAGCTCTGTTTTATCACTCATAATACAGAGCAACAATTTTTTAACTCATTTTTTTTGATAATGCTTACATTTTTTTTAGATCCTTTCCACATTATTACAATAGGTAAAGTTCATTAAACGTAAAAAAATGTAATCTTTGCAGCCATAGTCTATAGAGATAAGGTACACTCTATGTACTATTTTTATATAAAACAATTTTGCAGGATCAACCACCATGAAAAAACTGCTTCCGCTTTTTATTGGAATGGCATTAGGTAGTTTCAGCTCTCTAGCTGCTGCTGATGACCTAGCGCAAATCTACAATCAAGCTAAAGAAAATGACCCTCAATTATTAAGAGCTGCGGCGACTAAAGATGCGGCATTTGAAGCGGTGAACTCTTCTCAAAGTTCATTATTACCACAAATAGATTTAACCGCAGGTTACAACATATTACGTAGTGATGAAGATCGTAGAGATAATGACCGATTAACTGCAGGTATTAATTTATCTCAAGAACTTTACCAACAATCAAGTTGGGTAAGTTTAGATATTTCTGAGAAAAATGCTCGCCAAGCAGATTCTGCTTATGCAGCAGAGCAACAAAACGTGATTTTACGTGTTGCTCAGGCTTATTTTGATGTATTACGTGCTAACGACAATCTAGAATTTGTCCGCTCAGAAAAAGCCGCTGTTGGTCGTCAACTTGAACAAACAAAACAACGTTTTGATGTTGGTCTATCCGCAATTACGGATGTTCATGATGCACAAGCTGAATACGATAGCGTACTAGCGAATGAAGTATTAACCGAAAACCAACTAGTAAACAGCTACGAAGATCTTCGTGTTATTACCGGTTTAGGTCATACCTCTCTAAGTGTATTAGATACTAAGCGTTTCTCTGCGAGTCCTTCAGAACAATCATCTGATACTTTAATTGAAGAAGCTCAAAAGAAAAACTTAACCCTATTGGCTTCTCGCATTAGTGCTGATATTGCAAAAGATAACATCTCCTTAGCAAGCTCTGGTCACATGCCATCGTTAACATTAGATGCTGGTTATAATTATACTGACCAAAGCAATTCGGGCTTATCAGCAAACGACGGTAACTACGGTGACATCAACGCAGGCATTAACTTAAATATCCCTCTATACACAGGTGGTAATACAAGTTCATTAACAAGCCAAGCTGAATTCCAATATGTCGCAGCAAGCCAAGATCTTGAAGCTACATACCGCGAAGTCACTAAAGATGTTCGAGCTTACAATAACAACATTAATGCCTCTATTGGTGCATTAAAAGCCTACGGACAAACGGTTATCTCAGCAAACTCTGCATTAGAAGCAACAGAAGCAGGCTTTGATGTAGGTACTCGTACTATTGTTGATGTGTTGGATTCAACTCGTCGTTTATACGATGCAAACCGTAACCTAGCAAATGCTCGTTACGATTACATTTTAAGTGTTCTTCAGCTAAAACAAGCCGTTGGTACACTAAGCGAACAAGATATTATCGATATCAACATGGGTCTAAAAGCGGGTAAAACAACTCAAGCTAAATAACCTAATATCAAATAAAAAAAGCCACATTATTTATAATGTGGCTTTTTTATTAGCGATTAAAGAGTAAAAACTAAATTAGCCTCTACCACCTTTAATGGCTTCAATGATTCCCGTTGTTGAACAACCATCTTCAAAATTTAATACTTTCACTTCACCGCCTGCGGCAATCACTTCAGCACCACCAGCAATGTCTTTAATCTCATAATCGCCACCTTTAACTAATAAAGTAGGCAATACTTCAGAGATTAAACGTTGTGGTGTGTCTTCAGAGAAGGGAACAACCCAATCAACAGCACCTAAACCTGCAAGTACCGCCATACGGCGATCCGTCGGATTAATAGGACGACCAGGGCCTTTTAGGCGTTGTACTGATTCATTCGTATTCACAGCCACGATCAAGCGATCGCCTAGCTCTGCTGCATGGTTTAAATAAGACACATGACCTGCGTGTAGAATATCAAAACAACCATTCGTCATTACGACTTTTTCGCCACGCTCACGCGCTTGTTTTACCGCACTGATCAGTAGCTCTTCATTAATAATACCAAAACCAGAATCTTGGCTACCATGAATCGCTTCAGCTAATTCAATCGTTGATAGTGTTGATGTGCCTAACTTACCGACAACAACGCCTGCTGCGGCATTTGCTAACGCACACGCTTCATCAAGAGGTTTCCCAGTTGAGACTGATGCTGCTAAAACCGAAATAACCGTATCACCGGCACCAGTAACATCAAAAACTTCACGAGCTTGCGTCGGTAAATGCAATGGTGCCATATCACGACGAAGCAGTGTCATTCCATGCTCACTGCGTGTAACCAGTAAGGCTTCAAAGTCAAACTCTTCGATGATTTGTTGGCCTTTAACGACTAAATCTTCTTCATCTTTTACTTTGCCAACAACCGTTTCAAATTCAAGCATATTAGGCGTTAATAATGTCGCACCACGGTAACGTTCAAAATCAGCGCCTTTTGGATCGATAAATACAGGTACTCCCGCTTTACGTGCTTCTTGGATCATCAGCTGCACATGCTCTAAAGCACCTTTTGCATAATCAGATAATACAACGGCTTTTACTTTTGATAACGTCGCTTGCATACGGCTAATGATCGGTTCAGCAGGAATATCATGGAAACTTTCTTCAAAATCTAAACGAATCAATTGCTGACCACGACTCATCACTCGTAATTTAGTAATCGTCGGGAAATTAGGTAACGCGACAAAATCACAATGTACTTTTAATGATTCTAACGTTGTTGTTAATGCTTGTGCTGGTTCATCTTCACCAACTAAGCCAACCAAATGTGCTTGTCCGCCTAACGCCGCAACGTTCATTGCTACGTTGGCTGCGCCACCTGGACGTTCTTCATTATTTTCAACTTTAACTACAGGAACGGGTGCCTCTGGTGAGATACGACTTGTAGGACCAACCCAGTAACGGTCAAGCATCACATCACCTACAATCAATACACCAGATTGATCATAATTCGGAAGTGTCGGTTTCATTTTTTTCTCCGGCAGTAAATAGCAATCACTTGTTTACTCACAGTTGCTATCTATCAAAAATAATATCTTTATAAATGGTAGCATTTACGCAAGTTCTGCGCCAACTTAGGATTACTGAACTCATGGTTAAATAACCCTAATCACCCCAAATCATTAGGTAAATAAACGACTATTCAAGCCAATCTTTCCATGCAGTCATTACCGCACTCTTCTCATCAAGAAAGCAATCATCCGCCACATCAGCATCAAATCCTAATAAATTGCGATGATGTATCTCATTTCTCATGACACAATACGCATCAATCAGCGTTGATGAAAGACTTTCAGATATCACGCCTTGTTCAGCAAGACTTTCAAATATTCTAACATTATCAGACCAACGTGTTAATTTAGGATTATCGTGACTGTTGTTTAACACAAGATATTGAGCGAGAAATTCAATGTCGGTAATGCCACCGGCATCTTGTTTCAACATAAACCGACCTTGTTTTTTACTTCCCAGATGGTCGCGCATTTTTTCACGCATTTCGACCACATCTTGTCGTAATTTTGCACTCTCACGTCTCAAGCATAAAATCTCATGGCGCGTTGTATTAAATGCATCCTGTAAAATAGGATCACCATAAATCATACGAGAACGAACTAACGCTTGATGCTCCCATGTCCACGCCTCTTTTCTTTGGTATTCATCAAAAGCGTCACTGGTACTAACAAGTAACCCAGATGATCCTGATGGACGTAAGCGTGTATCAACCTCATACAAAATACCTGACGCGGTTCGTACCGAGAAAATATGGATAATTCGCTGTGCTAAACGCAAATAGAACTGACGTCCATCAATCTCTTTTTTGCCATTCGTATATGTATTGGCATCACAATCATGCATAAACACAATATCAAGATCAGAATTATAGCCAAGCTCCCAACCGCCCACTTTGCCATAACCTATAACCGCAAACCCTTTACTGTCTCGACCTTCAAGATGTGTGGGGACTCCAAATTTTTCAGTCACTTGTAACCAAGCTTGGTTTAACGCGGCTTCAACAATCGCTTCAGATAAGTACGTTAAGTGGTCGCTCACTTTCATTAATGATAAGCCACCAGAAATATCAGACGCGGCGATACGCAATAAGCCAACTTGCTTAAATTGGCGTAATGCTTCCATCTGTTGTTCCATATCATCTTCAGGAATACGAGCAAGAAACTCATGCAGCTCAATTTTATATTGGCTTAATTCAATAGGATTATAGAGTTGGTTAATATCCAGTAATTCATCTAACAAGATTGGGTAGCGAGTAAGTTGCTCGGCCACCATCGGGCTTGCCGCACACAAACGGACAAGATGTTGCAATGCCCCTGAGTTCTCATCAAGTAATTCTAAATACGTCGTACGTGTAGCGATTGCTTGAATCAGGTTTGTTAATCTCGGTAACGTATCTTTCGCATCTTCTCGACTAATCACAATACTAAATAGTTTGGGCATTAGATGCGTGATGGCTTCTCGTCCTCTTGGACCTAACGTTTTCTTTTTCAGTTCCCCTTTAAATCTAATGATTTGTAAGACAAGGATTTCTGCTTGCTCTGGGTTTAACTCTTCCAGAATGTGCTCTAAAACATCTTGGTTATGAGCCATATCCCAAAGTTCACTGTACGATTTATCAATATTGCTTTCTGATTCATCGTCATCATGACCAATAAGCTCTTCAAAAACGGTATGGACGGTATTCATTCGTTGTTGGATTGTAACAAATAAATCATCCCAATTATTTTCACCCATCGCAAAGGCTAAACGATGTTGATCTCTTTCATCATCAGGCAGGGTTTGAGTTTGTTTATCATTAATCGCCTGAAGGCAGTTTTCTAAACGACGTAAAAAACAATAAGAATCGACAAGATCATCAACATCTTGTGGAGGCAATTGTCCTAACACTTTAATTGCCTCTAATGTTTCTAATAAACCACGCCCTCGCAAAGAAGGCTCTCTGCCTCCACGAATTAATTGAAACACTTGAGCGATAAATTCAATTTCACGGATCCCGCCCGCCCCTAATTTAATATTATTGCTTAATCCACGACGGCGAACTTCTGTACTTATCATTGATTTCATACGGCGTAATGCTTGAATTGCACCAAAATCAATATAACGACGAAAAACAAAAGGACGAAGCATTTGACGCAATTCTTGATAATGGCTATATGTTTCTTTGCCCATCACTCGGGCTTTTATCATGGCATAGCGCTCCCAATCACGACCTTGTTCTTGGTAATAATCTTCTAATGCCGCATAACTCATGACTAACGGGCCGCTGTCCCCAAATGGGCGCAAACGTAAATCCACTCGATAACAAAACCCATCGAAGGTGGTTTGATCAAGAGCTTTAATCAGCTTTTGTCCTAAACGTGTAAAAAATTGTGCATTAGCAATGCTTCGACGTGCTCCTTCTGTCTCTCCATTTTCAGGGTAGGTAAAAATCAAATCGATATCCGAAGAAAAGTTAAGTTCTCCACCACCAAGTTTACCCATTCCAATAATAAGCATGGGTTGTTCTTCCCCTTGCTCATTTTTAGGGGTGCCCCAATCGATACACGCTTGCTTGTATATCCATTGATAAGACTCAACAATTAACGCCTCTGCAAGTAAAGAAAGGTGTGACAGGCTTTCTTCTAATGACCACGAACGGTTGAAATCGCGCCACGCAATGTAACTCATTTCTCTGCGACGAAAATAACGCAGTTCTCTCATTAATAGATTTTCATCAAGACACAACTGAAGCTGGACCTCTAATCGAGAACGATATGAGTCTGATCGAGGCGTATTCTCAAAAAATGAGGGAAAGTGTTCGCATAGAAACTCATCTTGTTGAAATGCGTCATACAAAAAATCACTGCAACCGAAAGAAACCAGTAACTGTTGTTGAAATTCTTCAGGCCACATTTTCACATGAGAAAGATAGGCTAGTTCGTCTAAACGTTGCTGAGCAAGAGACGCTAATGATGAAGGCAAAGACATGATATTCCTTATCGAAAATTCCATACAAAGGTAATGCTAACACTGTGCCAAACTTTGTATTTTGTCGCAAACAAAAACGCCCACAACTGAGTGCGGGCGTTCATAAAAAAGAGACCGTCGTAAACTAGATCTTAAACATCTTCATTTTACTTTCGAGATCTTCAGCATTCTTCTGCATTTCTTCTGAGGTTTCAGTTAGCTCTGTCATTACAACCACTGACGCTTCAACCAGTTCACGAACATTCGTTAGGTTCTGATCCATTTCTTCAGCCACACTGCTTTGTTGCTCCGCAGCACTCGCTATTTGGAAGTTCATTTCATTAATGTTATTCACTTGATTCACAATGCTGTCTAGTTCTGTCCCTGCATTCGTCACCAATTCCACGCCTTCAGCCGCTTCAACAACACTTTTTTCCATTAGGTCAACGGCTTGATTCGCGCTGTTTTGAAGCTGAGTGATCATTTCTTGGATCTCAACCGTTGCACCTTGTGTGCTCTGTGCTAGGTTTCTCACTTCATCAGCAACGACCGCAAAACCTCGACCAGCATCACCTGCGCGTGCCGCTTCAATTGCCGCATTTAATGCTAATAAATTCGTTTGTTCTGAGATACCACGAATCGTCTCAACCACTGAACTAATGGATATTACTCGCTCTTCTACTTGATTAACCACTTCAGCAGAAGCCGCTATATCACCAGACAGTGCTTGAATTTTAATGATGGTCCCTTGAACAAATTCTTGACCTACTTTTGCTTGGATTTGAGCTTGCTCTGTCCCTATAGAGGCACTGCGCGCATTTTCTGCTACGTTTTGAACCGTAGAATTCATTTCACTCATTGCTGTCGCTAGCTGATCAATTTCTGCAAACTCTTCTTGGGCCGCTTCTTTTGTTCCTTCCATGCTTATCGTCATGATTTCAGTCAAACTGGCCAACTCTTGAGATGCCGATAATTGATTCTCCACAACCGATTTAAGCTGTAAACGCGTTTTATCTAATTCTCTTGCTAGATCACCAAATTCATCTTTGCAATTCATCTCTACAGGTAGCGATAAATTTTGCGCCGCAATCTCTTTCATTGAACTGTTCAAGTAACGCATTTGGCGCAGCATAATGCTTGAAGCACCCAACAGAATAACCATAAAAGCAACAATCATGGCAATGGTCTGCCAAATCACTTGCATCAAATATTCTTGATAATAAGCTTCTGCACCTTTTGTTGTTAATGAAGAAACAACAACCCAATTATGATTTGCCACTTTTACGGCAAATTCATAGCGAGTATTATCATTAAGAGAATACGCTTGCTGAGACGATACATTACGCAAGAGTTGGTTTACGGAGTTTCCACCATCAATAGATCCGGTTAATGAAGACAACGATTGAATCGATTTATGACCAAAAACTTCCCCACTATTACGATCAATCGCGTAAATGTAGTTTCCGGTGGTCCATGCCTTTGCTTGAGCGGTGATGGCCTCTGCCACCAATTGCTGATTGCCCGATTGGCTGTTTAAAATACCGTTAATTAATTCTGCATTCGCTGTCGCAGCGCTTTGTGCGCTTTCTTTTTGAACATCAATAACGGCATGATAGAACGTATTTGCATCCCATAATTGTTTTGATACTAACAAAACGGTACTAAATACCATTAACATGACCAATTTAGGGACTAACTTAATATCAGTTACCAGCCTTTCCCATGGCTTAAATGTTATTACGGGCATAGCATTTCCTCATTCCTTTAAGTCTCTGATTATTTAGTGCATCATGGAGCAAGCTGTGTAAGCCTATGTACACATTTTTTATATCTACTGAGATACATATAAATTTAAAATGAATCATACCAAAATTGACCTTAACCCCATGAGCTTAATGTCACTGATACTGTCGTTTTTATCATTAATTGTGATCTCAAGCTTGCTGTTTCTACCACTAAATAGTGCCAGTAAAGCAATGTTGATTGGTATCGACACCACCATCTGTGCCTTATTTCTTCTGCAATTAAGTATTGATTTACTTAGAAGTAAAGATCGTCGTCAATATATGAAAGATCATTGGATCGATTTTATTGCCAGTATTCCGATCATTGAACCCATTCGATATGCCCGAATTTTTCATATTTTAAGAATATGCCGACTTTTCCGATCCAGTCAATCCGTCTTGAAACAGATTAAGAAAAACCGAAAAGAAGCCACTATTGCGTCTATTCTTGTGTTGATGGTGACATTAATTTCGCTTGGCTCTGTCTTTATGCTTGTATTTGAAGGGCAAAACCCGAATGCAAACATACAAACCGCAGGGGATGCGATATGGTGGGCTTTTGTGACAATATCAACCGTCGGTTATGGTGATCATTATCCTATTACTGTTGCGGGGAAAATACTGGCCGTTTTTATCATCATTTCAGGCGTTGGGATCTTTGGTATGATTTCAGGTTTAATTACCTCCATAATTACAGAGCCTGAAAAAGTCAGAGAAAAGCATATACACGAGCAAGAGCAAATAGTACGAAGCCAAAAGCTTGATTTGCTCCTCCAGCAACAAACCGAAATTTTAGAACGACTTAATCAAATCGAAAATAAAAAAGAGAAGTAAGCACACTTCTCTTTATATTTCATGACAGCTTAAGACAATAAATAGATCGTATTTTTATTGCCAATAAGGAGGGTACGCTAACCCAGCCCGTCGTGTTTGTTCCATTGCATGGAGCATGGATCGCTCTTGACGGATAATCCAACGTTCTAACTGATCACGCTCTTCTTCACCGGTAAGCAAGTCAACACGTGCTCTTAATGGCTCCAAACTCATCAAATCATCAATGCCTTGCAATAAATCAAGCCAAGGTAATCGAAAACCAGTACGACGCTCATCATCATAGATAAGAGCAAAACACGTTCCCGTCATCAAATTTCGGCGTAAGCGCATTTTCTGTTTAAAATAATCTTGTGGTAATAATTGATTGGAACTTGAAAAAGCAGACTCTAGCGCCTCCCAAGTGCGATCAAGAAGCGTTCCTGAATGAGCATCTATTGGTTCTTGCAATGATTGACGTTTTTTATCATCTAAAAAAGGTTGCCAATCTCGTGTTAAAATCCAACGGCTTAAATCAAGCAATAAACCACAATAACGAGATGACCTTAATAGAGAGAGCATTTCGTCATCACTTGGCAGTGTTTTTGCGCCTTCTTCTAAACTAGAAACTAAAAACTTACGCGCATTCAGTTTTCTTAGTACGTTGCCTTTTTCTTCTGTCAGGTATTCAATATGCTCAGAAACATCAAGCCAATGCAATTCTTCTTCTAACCATTTTAATTCTTGTCGTAATAACTCACTCGCACGCTTTGGCACCATTTCACCGAAGACAAGGAAGATCTGACGTAAAAACGCGATTGCGATTCGAATTTCCTGCAACGCTAATTTATCGTGTGTATCAACGTAAATTTGTTCGTGATAATGCCAATGAGACAAAGCATGCTCTAGCGAGTTTACAAAACACGTTTCAACACTGTCGTTAGAACTCGTTTTGACTAATGATAATGGTTTTACATTATCTTTAGGGCTATTCATGGCTAAACGATACCCTTTAGCAGCCTTACTTTGATTACCTAAGCGCATCCCACCAGAACGGCAAAGATCCCGGGCTAATGTAAACAAGGCATCCGTTTGACCTGACTTCAACTCAAGTTCAACTTCACATATCGGTGTTGTTTTATCACCAGCGAGAACCTCACCTTGATCAAAAGCTAATTCAATTTCACTGCCATCAGACATTAAAATCAACCACTGCTTACGAGTAAAATTAGTTGAAAACAAAGGAGCAAGCTGCAATTGAAGTGCATCTAATGTAATGTCGTTTGGCCATGCATCTGCGGGGTGTAATAACACATTAGGTACATCCGAATCATGCTCTGCATTATATTCAGGACGTTGATGTAATCCTGCTACAACACGACCCGCGGTCTTTAGTGTTTGAATACGTTCATCATTAAAGCGACGGATACGTAACCCCGTATCGTGCTTACGTAAATGCTGTTCTGGCGTGTCAAAATAGGTGTTCCCTAAATCAAGACTGCTGTGTTCTATGACTTTCGCATCCGAAATTTTGTCTATAATAGTGTCTGCAAATTCAGGAAAAACAAAAAACTTTAGTTCTATTTCAGTTTCCATAATGACCTCATAACCGTTGTCTTTCCAAGGATATGGCTTAAACTATCCCGTATCAAGTAAGAAATAATAGCCAAACCATGATCTAAAGTAGTTTTATTGATTGTGGGATTGGGTTAACATTCGCGCCTTTGTGGCCATCGTCTAACAATCCACCATTAGGTGGTTGTTTTATTAGGTTAAGAAACCATGCCAGTAAATACTATTATGGGGTTATTCGCAAAGTCCCCAATGAAACCTTTGCAGCGTCACGTTGTTTGTGTCAATGAATGCTGCTCACTGCTTATTCCGTTTTTCGAAACGTGTGCAACTGGTGATTGGGAAAAAGCGAATGAACTTCGTGCGCAAATTTCTCATCTTGAGAAAGAAGCGGATGTTCTGAAACGTGAAATTCGTTTAAAACTTCCTCGCGGGTTGTTTATGCCTGTTGATCGTACCGATATGCTCGGTCTTCTGACTCAACAAGATAAACTCGCAAACTTGGCTAAAGACATCGCAGGTCGCGTTGTCGGTCGTCAACTTGAAATTCCAACCTCTATGCAGGATGCATTTCTAGCTTATGTTCAGCGTTGTTTAGATGCGGCTAACCAAGCCCAAGAAGTAATCAGCGAATTAGACGAACTGTTAGAGACCGGCTTTAAAGGACGTGAAGTCACCTTAGTTGCAGAAATGATCAACAAACTAGATATCATTGAAGATGATACTGATGATCTGCAGATTCAATTGCGTCAACAACTCATGGGCATCGAGCACAAATACAACCCAATCGATGTTATGTTCCTTTATAAAATTCTTGAGTGGGTTGGTGGCATTGCCGACCAAGCACAACGTGTTGGTTCTCGTTTAGAACTGATGTTATCTCGCTCATAAGTTTGTGATTCAGTAACAGGTACTACAATGGATATTCTTGCTAACTACGGCACGACCCTAATTATAGTTGCGGCCTTCTTCGGTCTTCTAATGGCTATTGGTATTGGTGCTAATGATGTAGCCAACGCGATGGGCACTTCTGTAGGTTCTAAAGCGTTAACAGTAAAACAAGCAATTATCATTGCTATGATCTTCGAATTTGCAGGGGCGTACCTTGCTGGTGGTGAGGTTACAGATACAATTCGTAAAGGGGTAATTGATACCTCTCTTTTCGCTCATCAACCTGAAGTTTTAGTTTATGGCATGATGTCAGCGCTTCTTGCCGCTGGTACTTGGTTATTACTTGCTTCTTACATGGGTTGGCCGGTATCAACAACGCACTCAATTATCGGTGCTATCATCGGTTTTGCTTGTGTTGCTGTTGGTACGGAAGCGGTTAATTGGAGTTCTGTGCAAGGTATTGTGGGAAGTTGGTTAATTACGCCTCTCATATCCGGTATTTTTGCCTATATGATTTTCATTAGTGCTCAGCGATTAATCTTCGATACTGATAAACCATTGATGAACGCAAAACGTTTTGTTCCTGTTTACATGTTCATTACGACAATGGTCATTGCACTTGTTACGATCAAGAAAGGTCTAAAACACGTTGGCTTACACCTATCAAGCGGCGAAGCATGGCTAGCCTCTATTGCAGTCTCTGCATTAGTAATGGTTGGTGGGTATCTTTATATTTCTCGTAAATTTGCAAATACAGTAAATGATGAGAAAGACAGCCGTGGCTTTACTGGCGTAGAAAGTATCTTTAGTACGTTAATGGTAATTACAGCCTGTGCGATGGCATTTGCTCACGGTTCTAACGATGTTGCCAATGCGATCGGTCCATTGTCTGCGGTTGTTTCAACCATTGAAAACATGGGTCAAATTACCTCTCAAACCTCTATTGCTTGGTGGATCCTTCCGCTAGGTGGTATTGGTATCGTTGTTGGTCTTGCAACCTTAGGTCATAAAGTAATGGCTACCGTTGGTACTGGTATTACAGAACTGACTCCTAGCCGTGGCTTTGCTGCACAGTTAGCAACGGCTTCGACTGTTGTATTAGCATCAGGTACTGGTCTTCCAATCTCAACAACACAAACATTGGTTGGTGCGGTTCTTGGGGTAGGCTTTGCTCGTGGTATTGGCGCACTAAACTTAGGTGTAGTACGTAACATTGTTGCCTCTTGGGTTGTTACCCTACCAGCTGGTGCGTTATTGGCGGTCGTTTTCTACTACGCAATGCAAGCCATCTTCGGTATCGGCGCTCCAGTATAAGCTTAATCAATTTTGAAACAATTGCACAAAGAGGAGAGTAAAATCTCCTCTTTTCTTGCATCTGGGCTTAAATATTTTTAGTATCTATATCTTCGTTTGAATTTACAGTGATAAGAGTGTCATTTTTTCTTTAACTTAAACGATTCAATACCAATTTTTCAAAGGAATATTATTGTGAAGCATTTTATTAGCCTGATTTTACTTGCTTGGGCTATTGCTGCGCCAGCGCAAGCGCAAGCGCAAGCTCAAACTCGTTATATTTCTGATAACCTGTTTACGTACATGCACTCAGGTCCAAGTAACCAATATAAAATCATTGGCAGCGTAGATGCGGGTGATCGAGTGACTCTATTAAGCAGCAACAAAAATGCGAGCTTTACTCAGATTGTCGATACTAAAGGCCGTAAAGGCTGGGTTGAAAGCAAGTTTGTTTCTCGCCAAGCGGGTCTTGGAGAGCGCTTACCAAAAGTTCAAGCTGAATTAACGTCAGTTAAAGCACAGCTTGCAAATGCGCGTAAAGCCGCAAATGATGAGAAAGCAGGGTTGGCAGATAGCTTGACTCAACGTAATCAACAAATGCAAGATTTAGAGCAAAGCTACAGCGATGTGAATAACCAATTGGTTAGCTCTCAGTCTGAAATTCGTGAATTACGCGCTAAACTAGATACTCAAAAAGAAGACTTATTACTTAAGTACTTCATGTATGGCGGTGGTGTTGCTGGTATTGGTCTACTCTTTGGACTTCTACTTCCGCACATGATCCCAAGCCGCAAGAAAAAACAAAACGGTTGGTCTTAATTCATTAAGGTTCAACTAATACAAAAAAGCTCAGAATTATTCTGAGCTTTTTTGTATCTATATAGTCCACTTATTTATGCAGAAAAACATCCATCATCCTTTCCACTCATAAAGTGCTGGCACTTCAATTTTCTTATTTTCAAACTCAATGATGACATTTCTTGGGTTAATCTCAAGTAATGACACACTAGGTGTAATGTTCTCCCCTGCACTGACTTCTTTTCCATTCACTTTTACCCACCGCTGACTGAGCTTAGATGTGTAATTGTGCGTCTGAAAATTCAACGCGGGTAATCGCCCCATAAATTCAGCACCATTTTTAACAAGCTCAATGGTTGATTCATCATTATCCCAAACAAGTTCTTTCTCTTGATTAACGTCTGCCGGATCATTCATAGCAGATTCAAATCGCGCTGCAAGCTCAGGTGACAACCCAGATAAATCTAAATTATTAATATTAAAATCTTTTTCTTTTTTCGCTGGCGTAATATTTGAATTGGTTTGAGCGGGAACACGCTTGACTGTACCGAATCCAGTCTTATCAGGTAGAGGCCTCTCTACCTCTTTCTTTGCATTATTTGAAGAATTAAGCGCTAACAAATGACGGCGCATAGGGATCTTTTGTGTTTCCCATGTAGGGAATGCTAACTCAGCATAATTGGCATGATAGGGAACAATTTCTTGCTTACTTGCTTCATAATAAGGCAACGCGATAACCAAGGATAAAACAAAGGGAGGTAATATCACCAATGAACCTATCAAAAACTTTGAAGGATGAGAAAAGAAAGTACTCATTTATTTGTCTCCTTGAAGCATAGGGACATTGGTATTTATCACACTGTCTAACCACATTAACGTACTTGACCCCACCACTCCATCTTTCTTCAAACCGAAAATAGCTTGAAATTGCTTAACTTGTTCTTCGGTTTCTTCAGTAAAACGATTCGAATCAGTCAGTGGTTGCTCTAAGGCAAAAGAAAGTAATTGATTCAATTCCACAATGGCTTCACCTTCATCACCAAGTCTCATCGCTCTTTTGGTCATAATTGGTTTTTTCCAGAGTTGCATATAAGCGCCATTCCAATGTTTTTCAAACCATTGATGAGAAACTTCAATCTGGCGATCTGGCAATAATAATGCAATATTTTTAGATGAGATATGATAAACAATAGCCAGTAAGTCATCTCCATTCTCTTGTTGTAACCATACAATCGCGGGGCGATTTAGTGCTAATAGATCATTTAAAGACCCATTATTATCTAAACAATATAACTGCGCTCTTTTTGCATTAGTACAGTTGGCTTGAAATGTATTTGTTTCATAACCCCATACTTCGAGTAATTGTTGAAAAGCCGCTTGCTCGGAATCAAAGCCGATTAATGGGTGTTCTTTCACTTGCTCGACGATAGGATACGTCGATGCTAAGTAGCTAGGAAGTGCTTTATAAACCCCCAAAGTACAACTAACTGATAGTGCAATTGCAATAGATAACATTAACCAAGGCGTGTTGTTTTTAGCGGGTAGATCAATGTGACTTACTGCTGGAATTTCCCACTCTAAAACCAATTCACAAGCACGCTTTACCGATGAAGCATTAACGTTTTTTTCTCCCTGTTGGTAACTCACCCATAGTGCCTTATCGCATAATAGATTAATCAAACGGGGAATGCCTTTTGATCGCAATGCGATGATTTTAATCGCCGAAGACGAAAATAACGTCGCATTACTACCAACAACCTGCAAACGGTGATCGATATAATATTGGATGTCTTCTACTGTTAACGGCAATAAATGATATCGAGCGGTAATCCTCTGAGCCAACTGGCGTAAATTAGCTTGTTGCAGTTTCTGTTGCAGTTCAGGCTGACCAATCAACAGAACCTTTAATAATTTATCACTGTCCGTTTCAAAATTAGTTAATAAACGAAGCTGTTCTAATACATCAGGGCCTAAATGTTGGGCTTCATCTATCGCGACAATGGTTTGAAATCCCTTTTTATCTTCACTCACTAAGAACTCAACAATCACTTCCGTTAATTGTTTTAATGACGGTGTTGATGAATATTCAATTTTTAACTCATCACAAATAGCCGTGAATAATTCCAATGCGGTAAATGTCGGATTTAAAATAAGAGCAAGATGTATATTTTCATTTAACTCCGAAAAAAGTGCTCTCGATACTGTCGTTTTACCAGTACCAACTTCTCCCGTTAATAAAGCAAATCCGCCCCCTTGCCCTAATCCTGATTGCAAATAGCTTAATGCCTCCTTGTGACGCTCGCTTAAATAAAGAAAACGCGCATTAGGAGTCATTGAAAATGGACATTCAGTAAAGCCAAAGAAGTCTTGGTACATAAAAGGGGTATCTACCTAATTTATCTATATCGATGAGTGAGTCTTCGAATAAAAAGTCGAAATATTGTCATTGCACGGTATCATTGGAAGTCAGAAAGTAAAGAAAGTTCTCTTTATCTTGATTGTGTGTAGGAAAAACAGATGCAAATTTATTTAGTAGGTGGTGCAGTTCGAGATTCACTCCTCAATATTGACGTAAAAGATAAAGATTGGGTCGTTGTTGGTTCTACACCCACTCACATGAATTCGCTTGGCTACCAAAGCGTAGGACTAGACTTTCCTGTTTTCTTACACCCAAAAACAAAAGAAGAATACGCCTTAGCCAGAACAGAACGAAAAAGTGGTCAAGGATATAAAGGATTCACTTGTTACGCAGAAGCAGATGTCACATTAGAAGAAGATTTGTTGCGTCGAGATTTGACGATTAATGCGATAGCTCAATCAGATAACGGCCTATTAATTGATCCTTACCATGGGCAAGAAGATTTAAAGAATCGGTTATTACGCCATGTATCCAATGCCTTTGTCGAAGACCCGTTACGGGTACTACGAGTTGCTCGTTTTGCCGCTCGCTTTCATTATCTTGGTTTTACAATTGCACCAGAAACAATGCAATTAATGAAAACACTTGTTTCGAGTGGCGAACTCTCTCATTTAACCCCAGAACGAGTATGGCAAGAATGGGAAAAATCATTATCAAGTAAACACCCAGATATTTTTCTTTCTGTACTCAAAGAATGTGGTGCATTAGCGGTCGTATTGCCGGAAATTGATGCTTTATTTGGCGTTCCTCAACCAGAACAATGGCACCCAGAAATTGATACTGGAATTCATACACTGATGGTTTCTCAGCAAGCATCATTACTCAGTACCTCACTTCCAATACGCTTTGCAGCGCAAGTTCATGATTTAGGTAAGGGGATTACTCCTGAATCAGAATGGCCAAGCCACAAAATGCATTGCCATACAGGAATAAAAGTAATCAAGAATTTGTGTAAGCGAGTTCGAGTCCCTAATGAATACAAAGAGCTAGCCTTATTGGTTTGTGAGCATCACACAAATGTCCACAGAGCTTCAGAACTACGAGCGCAAACCTTTATCAAGATATTCGATAAAATGGACTTATGGCGTAAACCAGAACGTTTAGAATCGATTCTATTGTGCTGCCAAGCCGATCATGCAGGGCGACTAGGGTTAGAATTAAATCCATACCCTCAAAAAGAACGAATGAAATCCGCATTTAATGCAGCACAACGTGTAGAGGTAAAAGAAGTGGTCGCAGCAGGGTTTAAAGGACCAGAAATCAGAGATGAATTAACCAAGAGAAGAATTGAAGCTGTCAAAGTGGCGCTTTTAATAAACTAGAATTAAAAAGTGGTTGTTAATAAGTTCATCACTTACAACAACCACCTTAATCTAGACTCTAATTATTGCGTTAACGCTAACCAAGCAAGTAGGCTCGTCCCTAACAATAATCGATATATAACAAATGGCGTCATTCCCATACTCGAAATCAGTTTCAAGAAAAAGTGAATACAAATATAAGCACTAATAAATGAAACAATAATACCGGTACCTAAGAAACCAAAGTGAATAATCGCATCACTTAATGCTAATTTTAATCCAAGATAAGAACCAGCTAAGGTAATAATTGGTATCGACATTAAGAAAGAAAAACGCGCTGCTGCCTCACGAGTAAAGCCAAGATACAACGCCGCTGTGATTGTGATACCTGAGCGTGATGTGCCTGGGATCATAGCTGTTGCCTGAGCAATACCAAGGAACAAGGCTTTTTTCCACGTCATTTCATATTCATCTTTAACAAGCGTTGAGTTTTTATCTACCCACCACAGTAATAGACCAAACACGATAGTCGTTATCGCAATCACCCAAGCACTACGTAAATAAACTTCAATGAAGTCTTTAAACATCAGCCCACATACTGCGGCAGGAATCGTTGATAATATAATTAACCACGCTAGTTTAGACTCTTTATTGTGTTCTTTTTTTACAATAGAGAGAGTCCAAGCAGAAAGTAATGTCACTACTTCTTTTCTGAAATAAATAACAACCGCGGCTAACGTACCAACATGAACAGCCACATCAAAAGCTAAACCTTGATCAGACCAACCAAGTACCTCCGACGGTAAAATTAAATGAGCCGAGCTAGATATTGGTAAAAATTCAGTAAATCCTTGCAGTAAAGCAAGAAAAAATGCTTCAAAATACGTCATTACATCTCTTAAATAATCAATGTCAAAGTGACAGGTGTTAATGATTGAGTTCTAGGGAAACCCGCCCATATTTCACTAATGGTTTTATCTGTACTTGGAATAACCAATTCAGGATTTAATTCAACCATAGGCAAAATCACAAAAGCGAACTTAAAAAGATCGTTTCTTGGTAATGTTGGATCTGATTTAGATACGACATTATCATAAAGTAAAATATCAAGATCTAAGGTTCTATCTTGATTTTTTTGTGCTTGGGGCTTGCGACCCCACTTAATCTCGATAGCACGCAAATAATCGCCTAACAAAGATAAACTGTGCTTTGTTTCAAGCTCAACAACAAAATTAAAGAAATTATCCCCCGAAAAACCAACCGGTTCCGCTTCATAAATTGTTGATACTTTTTTTAACTTACCCAATTTCTTTAGCTCTGTTATTGCTATTTTTGCGTGTTTTTCAGGATCAATATTGGAACCTACACCGATATACACAGTGCTCATTTTGATCCTCGTTCAATCACCACACCAACACTGTGCGCGTTAACTACCGCACCAGGTTTTGATAAATGAATGCGAACCCAAGGAACAGAGAAACGAGTCATTATTAGCTCGGCAATTTCTTCTGCCACTCGCTCAACAAGTAAAAAACGCCCTTGTTGAATATGCGCAGTAACCGCGTCGCTGACTTCTGCATAATTTAAGCATTGCTCTACATTATCAGAATTCGCAGCTGGTTTATTATCGTGAGCCATATCAATATCTAATACTAGCTTCTGTTTAATGCCCTGTTCCCACTCATAAACACCAATGGTTGTAATAACTTCAAGTTGTTTTATAAATACTAAATCCATCTTTGATCACACTTTTTATTAAGAGGTCGGATACCCATCAAAAGAAAAACAACGTAATATTGTTATTACCTTGCTCAATGTGTAGAGCAATATACTATAAAAGTTATTTCTGATCGCTGTTGAACACTTAAATAAAGGCTCATTCATGACTCCTATTGCGCTAATTATGATCATCATCGCCTATCTACTGGGATCGATCTCTAGTGCTGTGCTTATTTGCCGATTAAGAGGCTTACCCGATCCTAGAACATCAGGTTCTCAAAATCCTGGTGCAACCAATGTATTCCGACTGGGTGGAAAAGGGGCGGCAGGTCTGGTTCTACTGTGTGATATTTTGAAAGGAATGTTACCGGTGTGGGGAGGTTACTTTCTTGAGATCAATCCACTACTACTTGGCATTATTGCTATTGCGGCGTGCTTAGGGCATATGTATCCGCTTTTTTTCCATTTTAAAGGAGGGAAAGGCGTAGCTACCGCATTAGGAGCACTGGCTCCTATCGGTTTAGATCTAACTGGTCTTCTATTTGGAACTTGGGTCGTAATCGTACTAATTACTGGATATTCTTCGTTAGCCTCAATGGCCACCGCATTACTCGCCCCTTTATTCACGTGGCTTGTAAAACCTCAATATACGTTACCCGTTGCGATGCTTTCATGCCTAATCGTCTTAAAACATCACGAAAATATTCGACGTTTTTTTGCCGGAAAAGAAAAGAAAATTTGGCAAAGAAAAAGGGACTAATAAGCCCCCTTCTTTATTTCGCAAAAAAGATCCATTACGATCTCTGTCGATCTTTTCTTATTTAATCGGTGCTAATTGATCTATCGGCCAACGAGGTTTAGCTTGAACGGCCAAATCTGTTGTTTCGCCATTTTTCAAACGTTGCATTCCTGCATAAGCAATCATCGCACCGTTATCCGTACAAAACTCAGTTCGAGGGTAAAATACCTCGCCACCAATTTTCTTCATCATGGCTTCTAATTCCTGACGAAGATACGTATTTGCACTCACACCACCCGCCATCACCAATCGCTTCATACCTGTTTGTTTTAAAGCACGACGACACTTTATCGCTAACGTATCCGCCACTGCTTCTTGGAAAGCAAATGCAATATCTGCACGAGTCTGTTCATCGTCATCATTTGCTCGAATGGTATTTGCAGCAAATGTTTTTAATCCTGAAAAACTAAAATCAAGTCCCGGACGATCAGTCATTGGGCGAGGGAATTTAAAACGACCTTTCACACCCGCTTCCGCTAATTTAGAAAGTCGTGGGCCACCTGGGTAATCTAATCCCATTAGTTTTGCTGTTTTATCAAACGCCTCACCCGCAGCATCATCCACAGATTCTCCAAGAATTTGATAATCACCAATGCCTTTAACTTCAACCATTAACGTATGTCCACCAGACACGAGCAATGCAACAAACGGAAACTCCGGTGGGTTCTCTTCCAGCATTGGAGCCAATAAATGCCCTTCCATATGATGAACAGGAATCGCAGGTACATCCCATGCGTACGCAATGCTACGACCAATAGTTGAACCAACCAATAACGCACCAACCAAACCGGGGCCAGCGGTATACGCAATACCATCAATGTCATCTTTTGTCATGCCAGCATCATTCAATGCCGCTTGAATCAATGGAATTGTTTTTTTAACATGATCACGAGACGCTAATTCAGGTACTACACCACCATAATCTGCGTGTAACTTAACTTGGCTGTACAGCTGATGAGCCAATAGCCCTTTTTCGTCATCATAAATAGCCACACCCGTTTCATCGCACGAGGTTTCAATACCTAAAATTCGCATATTTTTCTCTGTTACCTGTTAATTTATCGCCATATTACCTACATCCCTAAGCTAGCTCAAGCAAGGAGATGACTAGCATAGCTAAAATAAACAAAGAAATTACTCAATTCTTAATCAAGAATGCTTTACAAAACGACGTGATCGGATTAAAATTCGGCACCAATTTGAATAATAGCTGGTTAATTATAACTACCAGCGAATTGACTAACACCTGAGGTGAAAGGCATATGCCAGTAGTTAAAGTACGTGAAAACGAACCGTTCGACGTTGCACTACGTCGTTTCAAGCGCTCTTGCGAAAAAGCAGGTATTCTTTCTGAAGTTCGCCGTCGTGAGCATTACGAAAAACCTACTACAGTACGTAAACGCGCTAAAGCAGCAGCTCAAAAGCGTCATGCTAAGAAGTTGTCTCGCGAAAACGCACGTCGCGTTCGCCTGTACTAATAACTTACCTAACTATTTAGGACTAAGTTATGGCTCTAATTGAACAACTCAAAGACGAGCAAAAGTTAGCGATGAAAGCCAAGGACAAATTACGCCTTGGCACAATTCGTTTAGCTTTATCTGAAATTAGACAACGTGAAATCGATGGTCATACAACTTTGTCTGACGATGATATCATTGCTGTGTTAACTAAGATGGTTAAACAACGTCGTGATTCAGTGTTGCAGTTTACTGCCGCTGGTCGTGATGATCTTGCTGATAAAGAGAGTGCTGAGATTTTAGTACTTGATGATTTTATGCCGCAAGCACTTACCGATGAAGAAGTTGCTGAGTTATTAGACAAAGTAATTATTGAATCTGGTGCTGCTGGAATGCAAGATATGGGCAAGGTGATGGGCGTGTTAAAACCTCAAATCCAAGGCCGCGCTGACATGGGTAAAGTAAGCCAACTCGTCAAATCGAAACTGGCTTAATACTACTCTATTTATAAAGCAAGCCGTGCTATCTTTGATATGCACGGCTTGTTTGTATCTGAGATAATATAAACACTAGAATAGTATGAAAAACCATTGAGGTAAGAAGTAGCATGTCCGGACATATCCCTCGTAGTTTTATTGATGAACTTTTAAATCGACACGATATTGTCGACATCATCGACACTAGAGTAAAACTAAAAAAACAAGGGAAAAACTACGGTGCTTGTTGCCCTTTTCATAATGAAAAAAGTCCTTCTTTCTCTGTAAGCCAAGAAAAGCAATTCTACCACTGCTTTGGCTGTGGCGTTCATGGTAATGCCATTGATTTCTTAATGGAATTCGACCGTCTTGAGTTTGTAGAAGCCATCGAAGAACTTGCTTCAATGCTTGGTTTAGATGTTCCTCGCGAACAGCGCAGTGGCTTTAGTGCGCCTTCCGGTCCAACCGCAAATTCAGAGCAAAAACGCAGTTTATACGATCTAATGGGCGGTATTAGTCAGTTTTATCGTTCTCAATTAAAATCTGCTAATAACATTGTTGCAATTAACTACCTTAAAGAACGCGGTCTCTCTAGTGAGATTGCTCAAAAATTTGGGGTTGGTTATATTGCTGATGAATGGGAATTAGTGAAAAATAACTTCGGTCGCGACAAAGCATCACAAGATGCTTTAGTGAGTGGCGGGATGTTAATTGAAAACGATAAAGGGCGACGCTATGATCGCTTTCGTGGTCGAGTCATGTTTCCTATTCGAGATCGTCGCGGACGTGTTATTGGTTTTGGTGGTCGAGTTATTGGTGAAGGTACACCGAAATACTTAAATTCTCCAGAAACGCCTATTTTCCATAAAGGCAAAGAACTTTATGGCTTATACGAAGCATTACAAGCGTATAAAGACCTGCCTCAAGCTTTGGTTGTTGAAGGCTATATGGATGTTGTCGCCCTTGCTCAATTCGGTGTTGATTATGCCGTTGCCTCTCTAGGCACAGCAACCACCGGCGATCATATGCAATTACTTTTCCGTCAAACAAGCACCGTCGTATGTTGTTACGATGGAGACAGAGCGGGTCGGGAGGCTGCATGGCGAGCAATGGAACAAGCGCTTCCCTACCTCAATGATGGCCGCCAATTAAAATTCATGTTTTTACCCGACGGTGAAGATCCAGATACCTATATCCGTCAATATGGTAAAGAAGCCTTCGAGCGAGAAATCGCTCAATCTGAATCATTGATTAATTTCATGTTTAGAAGCTTGGTTGATCAAGTAGATACAAGCAGCCGAGAAGGCAAAGCAAAACTCACAACACTTGCTGTTCCTCTCATCGACAAAGTTCCTGGTGGTACGTTACGCCTTTATTTACGTGAGCAACTTGGCAAAACGCTTGGAATTATGGATGAAAGCCAATTACAGCAACTAATATCTAAACAAGGTGCTCCTGAAACCAAGCGGCAGGTACAGCCAGATATTAAACGAACAGCGATGCGCGAAGTTATTACGTTGCTATTACAAAATCCAAATTTAGCTCAATTAGTCCCAGATTTAAGCAGTGTTCAAGATATTCCACTGCCGGGTTTAAGTTTATTTCTGCAATTACTTGAAAATTGCCGACATAATCCCCATATCTCTACAGGCCAATTATTAGAATATTGGCGTGGGGATAAAAGTGAAAAACTATTATCGCGCTTGGCAGTATGGGAATTACCCATAGATCAAGACAATACCCAAGATGTATTTATGGATTCACTGGACAATGTTTTGGCCCAGTGCATCAACCAACAAATTGAAAGTTTGCAGACGAAAGAAAGAACGCTTGGCTTATCAGTCGAAGAAAAGCGGGAGCTACTAGCCTTAATGCTAGAATTAAAAGCATAGAATCCCGACATCGTCATCAATAAAAAAATTTGTTATTATTTGTGGTTTGCATTTCGCATACTAATTCTGTCACACAGACCAAAAGTAGGAACCGTCTATGGATCAAAATCCGCAGTCACAGCTAAAATTACTTGTAATTAAAGGCAAGGAACAAGGCTATCTGACCTACGCAGAAGTTAACGATCACCTACCAGAAGAAATTGTAGATTCTGAGCAGGTTGAAGATATTATTCAAATGATCAATGACATGGGTATCAAAGTGGTTGAAACCGCTCCTGATGCTGATGATATGTCATTGAATGATGATGATGCCGTAACTGATGAAGATGCAGCAGAAGCCGCTGCAGCCGCACTATCAAGTGTTGAAAGTGAAATTGGCCGTACTACGGACCCAGTTCGTATGTATATGCGTGAAATGGGTACCGTTGAACTTCTTACTCGTGAAGGCGAAATCGACATCGCTAAACGTATTGAAGAAGGCATCAATGAGGTTCAGTGTTCTGTTGCTGAATTCCCAGGCGCTATTTCATACTTACTAGAACAGTTTGATAAAGTTCAAGCCGAAGAAATTCGCTTAACTGACATCATCTCTGGTTTTGTTGATCCTAATGATGACGGTTCAGCGGCACCAACTGCGACTCATATCGGCTCAGAATTGAGCGAATCAGATCTTGCTGATGAAGATAAAGAAGCAAAAGATGATGAAGAAGATGAAGAGGAAGAAGATGTAGGTATCGATCCAGAGCTTGCTTTGGAAAAATTCACTCAACTTCGTACTTCTTATCATAACATGCAACTTGCTTTCGAAGAGCATGGTCGTGATAACGGAAAAGCTCGTGAAGCAATCGGTGAACTCACTGATGTATTCCGTGAATTCAAACTGATCCCTAAACAATTTGATTTTCTTGTTCGTGAAATGCGTGGCAGCATGGATCGTGTTCGTACACAAGAACGCTTAATTATGCGTATGTGTGTTGAATACGGGAAAATGCCTAAGAAGTCATTTATTGCTCTGTTCTCAGGCAATGAAGCTTCTGACGAATGGTTTAACGAAATTCTTGCGTCAGATAAGCCATACGTAGAACGCCTAAAGCGTTACGAAGAAGACATTCGCCGTTCAATTAAGAAAATTAACAGCATTGTTAAAGAAACAGGTTTACCTGTTCTAAACATCAAAGACATCAGCCGTCGTATGTCTATCGGTGAAGCGAAAGCTCGTCGTGCGAAAAAAGAAATGGTTGAAGCTAACTTACGTCTTGTTATCTCAATTGCGAAAAAATACACCAACCGTGGCTTACAATTCTTGGATCTAATTCAAGAAGGTAACATTGGTCTAATGAAAGCGGTTGATAAGTTTGAATACCGTCGTGGTTATAAGTTCTCAACTTATGCAACATGGTGGATCCGTCAAGCTATCACTCGTTCAATTGCCGACCAAGCGCGTACTATTCGTATTCCTGTACACATGATTGAAACGATCAATAAATTGAATCGTATTTCACGTCAAATGCTACAAGAAATGGGTCGCGAACCATTACCTGAAGAACTTGCTGAACGCATGCAAATGCCAGAAGACAAGATCCGTAAAGTTTTGAAAATTGCAAAAGAACCTATTTCAATGGAAACACCAATTGGTGATGATGAAGATTCGCACCTAGGTGATTTCATCGAGGATAATACCCTTGAGCTTCCTGTTGATTCTGCAACTTCAACCAGTTTGAAATTTGCAACTAACGATGTTCTTGCTGGTTTAACGCCTCGTGAAGCAAAAGTACTTCGTATGCGTTTCGGTATTGATATGAATACTGACCATACGCTAGAAGAAGTGGGCAAGCAATTTGACGTAACACGTGAACGTATTCGTCAAATCGAAGCAAAAGCGCTTCGTAAATTGCGTCATCCAAGTCGTTCTGAAGTATTACGTAGTTTCTTAGACGAATAATAATTACAATTATTCATCAATAGAATCAAAAAGGTGGGCTTAGGCTCACCTTTTTTCGATCTAAATCCATATTTTTGACTAACTGATTAAAAAGCAAACGCCTTCTCTCTAGACACCCTTTTCATCTTCCCCTATAATCACCACCTACTAAGGCCCCTTAGCTCAGTGGTTAGAGCGCACGACTCATAATCGTTCGGTCCCCAGTTCAAATCTGGGAGGGGCCACCAAATTAAAAAAGCCAGATAAGTATCACTACTTATCTGGCTTTTTGTCATTGAGAGGAAAGTGATTTGTTTTCTTCTTTTTCTCCAGTAATACGTACCCAATGAGTATGGAGAAAATAGAGAGTTCAATCATTGCTCTTATTAATCCAGAAGTAAATATCGCAGCCATAATCAATAAAATCACAACGCTAATGATCCCTTTATTATTCATTCTCAATTCCTTTGATACGCCATAGAAAAATCCATTATTCAATATTAAGCGAGCATTGAAAAATAGCCTTTTCCTCTATCAAAGAACCAATTGCACTATCCATCCCTCAGAATCAATCATTCGCACCTTGGATATTAAATAAACCTACCTATACTGATAACGAATTAATTTGATTATGGAGTTATCAATGAAAAAAATATTACTTCCGTTTGTTCTAGCAACATCCCCACTTTTCGCTATTGCAAATGAGGATATTTCAACACAAGGACCTAAAATCAGTGGCGTTTATATTGGTGCTGGCTTCGGCACTTTTGGATACTCAGAAGAAGATTCTTGGGGATACAATAGTAACGAGATTTCAGCAAAGGCGGATGGTAACTCCACTAAAATTTATCTTGGTTATCAATTTAATAAAATAGTCGGCATAGAAGGGACCTATACTGATTATGGAACAGCAAAAGCCAAAGTAGGTAACTATTCAATGAAGCCAACCTCTATCTCATTAGCGGCTAATTTAGGCTATACCTTTGATAATGGGCTTAGACCTTTTGGCTTAGTCGGTATGTCTAGCTTAGATTTAAATCAAAATGAGGAATTGTTAACTGATGATAAAGGCGCCGCATTTAAATTTGGATTTGGTGTTGAATATACCCCAACAGCATTGAACGGCGTTCAATTTAGAGCCGCTTATGAAATGGATCTATATTCTGTGGAGTATCTCGATTATCAAAGCGGCAGCGGCTTAACCACAGAGACCAACTTATACTCATTGGATTCCCTTTATGTAGGTGCTTCCTATAAATTTTAAATCCAATCTATCTCAATAAATAAGCAGTAATCGACAAATAAGTAAGTTACTGCTCTTATTGATAATAAAAACACAAAATCCCCTTTGACCTCCCTACTTTTTTTCATTTCTTGATATACACTTAACGCATTTAGAGAGACTTAGATCTCGATATAACATCAACAACAAAAACCAAGAAAGGTTATATATGTACAATCTTGCGACCAACCTTGAGCGTAACGCCACATTTCGTCCAAATAATACTGCCCTAATTTTTCATGATCTAAAGATGACTTATTCAGAGCTCAATAAAAAAGTAAATGCCATTGCTGATCATCTAACACAACTGCACATCCAACCTGATGACAAAATCGCACTTTCGTGCCCAAATACCCCTGAGTTTGTTATCGCTTATTACGCAATACAAAAAATAGGTGCAGTAGTCGTACCTCTCAACGTAATGTTGAAAAGTGATGAAGTTGCTTATCATTTAAAAGACTCCGACGCTGTTGCTCTTATTTCATACCAAGGCTCTGATGCAATGCCGATAGGTAAATTTGGTTATGATGGCTACGAAAAAGCCGATTTTTGTGAACATTTCATTTTAATTGAGACAACCGAATCACAGAAGCCAGTGGCTGCCCATTCTTTTAATCAATGGTTAAACACTGGCAGAGATACCTTTGATACCGTTTGCAGAACCGCTCAAGACAGCTGTGTAATTTTATATACCTCAGGAACAACAGGTACAGCAAAAGGCGCAGAATTAAGTCAGAGTAATATGCTTTGTAATGCACAGGCTTGCCAATCATTAACGAACCAAAAAGGAACGGACGTTAGCATTGCCATACTTCCTCTTTTCCATACGTTTGGCCAATCGTTAATAATGAACACCTCTATCTTAGCTGGCAGTGCATTAGTGCTTATTTCTCGCTTTGTACCTAAAACCGTTTTGCAGCAAATTCATGAGCATAAAGTTACGCACCTTGCAGGTGTGCCTACCATGTTTATTGGGTTGCTTGCTTATGCCGAAAAAAATAAAGGTGACTACTTAAAAGAAATAGCACAAACATTAAAAGTGGCTATTTCAGGTGGGGCTTCAATGCCGGTAGAAGTACTAAAGCAATTTGAGGAGAAACTACAAGTTCCTGTCATTGAAGGTTACGGTTTATCTGAATCATCTCCGGTAGCGGCTTTTAATCATCTAGAGTTTCAACGCAAGCCCGGCAGTATTGGTCAACCCTTGCCGGGCGTAACAATGAAAGTCGTCGATAAAAATGGTCATGAATTACCTGTAGGACAAGAAGGCGAATTGGTAATCCGAGGTCATAATGTGATGAAGGGCTATTACAAAAAGCCCCAAGAAACAGCAAAAACCATTATTGATGGCTGGCTTCATACCGGAGATATTGTACGCTTTGATGACGAAGGTTATATCTATGTCGTTGACCGCTTAAAAGAGCTGATCATTAGCGGTGGCTATAATGTGTATCCACGAGAAGTTGAAGAAGTGTATATGAAGCACCCTTCGGTTCATTTGGTGGCAGTAATTGGCATTGAACACCTTCGATTTGGGGAAGAAGTAAAAGCATTTGTTATTTTAAAAGAAGGCCACTCAATATCAGAAAAAGAATTGATAAAATGGAGCAAGCAGCATTTAGCCGACTATAAATGCCCTAAACATCTCGATATCGTTGAAGCTCTACCAATGACAGCAACGGGGAAAATCTTAAAGCGAATGCTAAAACCTTAACTCCCCCTCACCACTATTTTTGCAGGTATATTCCCATACAAAGAATAGGTATATACTTGCAACACAATTTAATAATTGGATAACTACCATGTCGAATAAAACAAATAAAGGCATTTGGTTTGCCTACATTGCCAGCCTTCTTACTCCGTTAACATTAATGGCCTCAGGTATTGTTGCCATCATATACGCTGGTTATCAAATGAATAAAGGGACTAATGACGAAGTCATTAATAGTCACTACTATGCCATTATCAAGAGCTTCTTTTTGTTTCTCACTTTCTTTGTTGTTCTTGGTGTTACTGCTGCAACAATGAGTGGAATGGTTGCCGGCTTAGAATACTGGGTACATAGCTCTATTTTAGAGAAAATCTATTCTGCTATTCCCGTTATTGGTGCCATAATTTCATTATTAGCAATTGGGACTTGGTTTGTAAAATTAGCTAAAGGCATGCAAAAACTTAAGGCATATCAACCAATTGAAAATCAATAATAAAAAGGCACTCTATGTGCCTTTTTTATTTTGATTTGTAAAATAAATATTTGCTGACGAACATAACAACAAGAAAGTGATCTTCATCAGTTTTACTGTTAGAATTTGCCCGAAAATAGATAGAAAATTACGAAAAAGATCTGACCGAGACAATGTTAAGTAATGTAAATTTGTTTTTAATATTGTGATTAAAGAGCAAATTGTTTACCTGAATCAATAATCCATTACTCTTTTCGGTCTACACTACCAATAATTATTGAATTTATATGCTTAGCCATATGAGTAATGAAGCAAGAATTTGTTGTTATATTTCAACACTTCATACCATTACGCTGAGCGTAACTGTGTTTATCATTTTAAATATACTTATCTGGAGAGATTTCTCACATGAAAAAGACCAAAATCGTTTGTACGATTGGCCCAAAAACTGAATCAGTAGAAAAACTAACTGAATTAGCAAATGCTGGCATGAACGTAATGCGCCTTAACTTCTCACACGGCGATTTCCAAGAGCACGGCAACCGTATCGATAATCTTCGTCAAGTAATGAAGAACACAGGTAAGCAACTTGCTATCCTTCTTGATACTAAAGGTCCTGAAATCCGTACTATCAAACTAGACAACGGCAATGATGTCGCTTTAGTTGCTGGTCAAGACTTCACATTTACAACTGATGTATCAGTTGTTGGTAATAAAGACGTTGTTGCTGTTACTTACCCAGGCTTTGCAAAAGACCTTGTTGCTGGTAACACTATCCTTGTTGATGATGGTCTAATTGAAATGGAAGTAGTTTCGACTACTGAAACTGAAGTTAAATGTAAAGTTCTTAACAACGGTGACCTAGGCGAAAACAAAGGTGTTAACCTTCCTGGCGTTTCAGTTAAGCTTCCAGCTCTTTCTGAAAAAGATAAAGCTGACCTTAAATTTGGTTGTGAGCAAGGCGTTGATTTCGTTGCTGCATCTTTTATTCGTAAAGAAGAAGATGTTAAAGAAATCCGTGCTCTACTTGTTGCTAACGGCGGCGAGCACATCCAAATCATCTCTAAGATTGAAAACCAAGAAGGTGTAGATAACTTCGATTCAATCCTAGAAGCTTCTGACGGTATCATGGTTGCTCGTGGTGATCTTGGTGTTGAAATCCCTGTTGAAGAAGTAATCTTTGCACAGAAGATGATGATCGAGAAATGTAATCGCGCACGTAAAGTTGTAATCACTGCAACTCAAATGCTTGATTCTATGATCAAAAACCCACGTCCAACTCGCGCAGAAGCGGGCGACGTAGCTAACGCAATCCTTGATGGTACAGATGCAGTAATGCTTTCTGGTGAGTCTGCGAAAGGTAAATACCCTATCGAAGCTGTAACTATCATGGCAACAATCTGTGCTCGTACAGATGCAGTATTAAAAGCAGAACTTAGCTCTCGCCTAGACAGCCCACGTCTACGTATCACTGAAGCGGTATGTAAAGGCGCAGTTGATACAGCAGAGAAACTAAGTGCACCTGTAATCGTAGTAGCGACAGAAGCGGGTAAATCAGCTCGTTCTATCCGTAAATACTTCCCAACAGCAAGAATCATTGCCGTAACGACTAATACTAAGACAGCAGCTCAACTTTGTCTTTCTAAAGGTATTACACCAATGGTTGTTGATGCTATCGATAGCACTGACGCATTCTACCTACGCGGCAAAGAGCTAGCTCTTGAGTCTGGTATTGGCGCTAAAGGCGACATCGTTGTTATGGTTTCTGGTGCTCTAGTACCATCAGGCACAACTAACACAGCATCTGTTCACGTATTATAATTCAGTTGAATATATAAAAATTACGTAACAATCAATAAAAGAGAGCTTCGGCTCTCTTTTTTTATGAATTATCATTTGCACCAAACATACAATACGGTATACTCTCTCTCGCATTATTAACCACACAGCAGATGGTATAGCTACCCTTTATTTAGCACGCCTTACTCGATAAGCTAAACACAGGCCTAAACCGATGATCTGCTATGAATATTTATAGAGAGAATCGCAGTGTCTAGCCCTACCCTTACTGATAAAGTATCAAAAATGATCCATCAAGATATTCTTAGTGGCGATCTTCACCCCGGTCAAAAACTGGTTGTTGCTGAATTAAAAAAACGCTACAACGTAGGTGCATCTCCAATTCGTGAAGCTCTTGTTCAATTATCATGGAACAAATACGTTAAGCTAGAACCTCAAAAGGGATGCTGGGTTGCAACAATCTCAATTGTTGAACTTGAAGAGCTATTCGAAGGTTTACGAGTTGTAGCAAAAATGCTGTTAGAAAAAGCCATTTCTAAAGGTGATGAAGCGTGGGAACTTAGTGTATTAACAAGCTACCACAGATTAAGTAAAGTCAACTTAGAGAATACACCAGAAGCAATCCAAGAATGGACACAGCGCCACTCTGACTTTCATAATTCACTTCTTTCTGGCGCAGACGCTCCTATTATGTTCCAGTTTTATCAAGAATTAACAAACCAAATTAGGCGTTATCGCCACCTTCAAAATACACATAAAATGTTTAATAAAGAACATACTGATTATTTGGAAGAACATGAAACAATCATGAAATTAGCGCTTTCTCGAAATACAGACCAAGCTGTTGTATTATTAGAAAGTCATTATATTAAGACCATGGATCTACTCTCTGCCTATTTTGAAGCTTAATTTACCTACAAAAAAACCAGGTAAATCACCTGGTTTTTTTGTATTCGTGTTGAGCTTACCATCCAAAAAACTCTTTATTATGCGTACCAATCAATAACACCATAAGTAAAAAGTATATTGCACTTAACTTAAACCCTAGAATAGCCAAACTGCCGATTGTTAACCTCACTAAAAAATCTGTAAGCATAAATACCTCAGCCTCTTTAGCCCTGCGTATCACTTTGCAATATCAGCTTCCTGCTGTAGACAAATTAAACAATACTAATAAGTATAGCTACCTTACGACTTTAGTCTAATAAACGCTCATGTATCTAAGCCAAATCACCTAAATCACTACAAATAGAAATAAGATTACGTCCATTGGTTTTTGATTCATATAATGCCAAATCAGCACACTTATAAGCATCATGACCCGCAATACCTATATCAGCCAAACCACCACTAATCGTTAATTGATATTCTTCCAATTGAGAAACCGCGACACGCAAACGATTGACGACCCTCTCAGCATCTTTCAACTCGGTATGAGGCATAATTATCGCAAACTCTTCGCCGCCAATACGAGCAACAAAATCCGTGTCTCTAGAGCCTTGTTGTAGTATATCAGCGACAAGACAAATGACCTTATCACCGACATCATGGCCTTTAGTATCATTAATTCTCTTAAACCAATCAATATCAAGAATAGCTAAGCAACATTGATGTACTGGGTAATAACGATTCGTTAATAATGTCTGATTCTCTAATTCAAACTCGAATTTTCTGCGATTCCAACAATCCGACAAACTGTCTTTTTCACTTAAATAACGCAATTCTTTTTCTAATAATTTTCGTTGAGTAATATCAATATAAGACAAAATATAATATTGAATGTCTTTACGCTTATTCTTAACGACTTGAATTCTTACTAGCAAACTCAATTTTTTTTCGTACTTATTCAATGCTTCGATTTCACCTTGCCAAACACCCAATTCTTCGACTTGTTTCCAGTTCTGAACTCGCTTTTCTGAACGCTCAACATCTGACTTCAATACATCAAATGTGGTTTTTCCTATCGTCTCTGATGCACAGTATCCGCTAATTAAAGAAAACGCTGAATTTACTTTTATGATCCGTTGATGTTTATCAGTTATCACAACAGCAGTCATCCCCTCAAGAGCTGACTTCGCAAGTTGGCTTTCAAGATTTGATTTATCCCATAATGTTAAAGCGACCCCACAAGGAAGTACGATTAAGCTTAATAACAATAATACAATCGTTGTTTCTTCGATTAATTCAGACTTCGCTTCTTGAAATAAAACATTCAAGCTTTCTTCAGAGTAATCCAATAAAAAGTACACTTCTTTATTTGGTACTTTTTGATTAAGAGCGAACTTATAAAACGAAAAAATATTTTTATCAATGTAAGCGCTGCCTATTTTCTGAGTACTCATTAAGCGCCATAATTCCGCATTTTCAGCCTTTAATGTTTGGTCCTCCCGTCCATTGACCAGATGGCCAAACACTTTATTTCTCTGATTCGTTAACAAATAATAACCATCTTGGTTAACAATAGAGGGCGAAATATTAAGTGTAGGAGAAAACTTAATCACATTTTCAATTCTCGTCTCACTCAGTTCAGCAACAACATACCCTTTACGAGATCCCAACACTTCAATTGGAATAATAATTTGCATGACTGGCTTATAAACACCCGACGTCGCTAACTTTTCATTTAATACCACCCCTTCCGAAAATACTTGTCCGGCAGGTAATTGGGATAACGTTGTTAATAAGGAGTGATTCACGACAGTTAAGGGCAAATTATGTTTAGATGTCTCATTATTGATGGCGTTATAAGATAAGCTAAATAAAGCAATCCCTTGGTTATCGATAAGCTCTAATTGAGAGAAGAACTTTTCAGCTTTAACCAAATTAACCCATGAGCTTTCTACCGCTGCTTTAACACGATTGGAAGGGTATAAAAAATAATCATAAACAGGTCGGCTATCAGAGAGTAAGCCTAATGTATTTTGGATACGAGTTAATAACTCATCAAATTCATGATGCGTATAAGCTAACTGTCGAGTTGACTCATTTTGAACTTGCTCAATAATAACCAGTTTTTCTTTCTGATATTCACTATAAAAATACACAAGCGTTATCATTGATAACACAAGATAAACACAGCTAGAATAAGCTACTATTTTAAAACTTTTCTTATTCATTTCAGTTGAACTTAAATATACAGGGCGCCATTCTATATTTTTATCATTATATAAACAATCAAGCCTTCTCAAAAAGAAGGCTTGATTTATAAATCTATCTAAGTGAATTGTAAATGAATATTACACTCTAAGAGATTTTTCTCCTCGAGCAATACCAACAACACCACTTCTTGCCACTTCAATAACATCCGTCACTTCAGAAACCGCGGTAATAAACGCATCGAGTTTCTCTGATGTCCCTGTTAATTGAATGGTATATAAAGAACTAGTTACATCAACGATTTGTCCACGGAAAATATCAGCAGTACGCTTGACTTCTTCGCGTGCAAAACCGCTGGCTTTAACCTTAATAAGTAAAAGTTCTCGCTCTACATGGTCAGCGTCTGTGACTTCTTGTACTTTAATGACATCTATTAATTTATGTAATTGCTTCTGAATCTGTTCAAGCTCCATAGCATCACTTGCCGTCGTGATATTTAAGCGCGATAAGGTTCTATCTTCAGTTGGAGAAACCGTTAGTGACTCAATGTTATAACCTCGTTGAGAGAAGAGACCTACAACACGAGATAACGCCCCTGATTCATTTTCTAATAGCAGTGATATTATATGTCTCATTACGTTCTCTCCGTCTTACTTAGCCACATCTTGTCCATTGCTTCCCCTTTAATTTGCATTGGGTAAACATGTTCCGTTTCGTCAACATTAATATCAACAAAGACCAATCGACCTGTCATTGCTAACGCTTTTTCTAGACCAGATTCCAATTCATCAGGATGATTAATTCGGATTCCAACGTGACCATAAGCTTCTGCAATCGCTGCAAAATCAGGAACAGAACTCATGTAAGAATTTGAGTGTCTGCCTTGATAAATGATGTCCTGCCATTGTTTAACCATGCCTAAGAATCGGTTATTAAGATTAATAATCTTTACCGGGATATCGTATTGAAGCGCCGTTGATAGCTCTTGGATATTCATCTGAATACTGCCATCTCCAGTAACACACACAACAACTTCATCAGGATGCGTAAATTTAACCCCTAAAGCCGCAGGTAAACCAAAGCCCATTGTTCCCAAACCACCCGAATTTATCCAACGACGAGGTTTATCAAATGGATAATATAATGCGGCGAACATTTGATGCTGACCGACATCAGAAGCAACATAAGCATCACCATTGGTTAATTTATAGAGTGTTTCTATCACTTGTTGCGGTTTAATTTTATCCGGTAATTTTTTATACGCTAAACAATTACGAGCACGCCACCCTGCGATATCTTTCCACCATGCTTCCATCGCTTCGGCATCATTATGTCCATCTTGTTCATTCATTAATGACAGCATTGAGTCGAGGACAATATCAGCAGAGCCAACAATAGGTAAATCCACTCGAACATTTTTAGAAATAGAAGATGGGTCGATATCAATATGCATAATGGTTGCATCTGGACAATATTTTTCTAAGTTATTCGTCGTCCGATCATCGAATCTAACGCCAATACCAAAAATTAGATCCGCATTATGCATTGTCATATTTGCTTCATACGTACCGTGCATACCCAGCATACCTAATGCATTCTTATGCGTACCTGGGAATGCTCCTAGACCCATTAAGGTGCTTATAACGGGTAAGTTTAACGCTTCAGCTAACGTTAATATTTGAGCATCAGCGGAAGAAATAATTGCACCACCACCAATATAAAGGACAGGCTTCTTAGCAGAAAGTAATGCTTTTAGCCCTTTTTTAATTTGCCCTTTATGGCCATTCATTGTGGGATTATAAGAACGTAACGAAACCGCTTCAGGGTACTGATAAGGGAATGTAAATGCAGGGCTCATGACATCTTTAGGAATATCAATAACAACAGGGCCAGGTCGGCCTGTCGATGCAATATAAAATGCTTTTTTTATAATTTCAGGAATGTCTTCGGCTTTTTTAACTAAAAAACTATGCTTAACTATCGGGCGAGAGACGCCTACCATGTCACACTCTTGAAAGGCATCAGTGCCAATCATGTTGTTTGGTACGTTGCCAGATAGCACAATCATTGGAATAGAATCCATATAGGCCGTTGCTATTCCTGTAATCGTGTTCGTTGCTCCCGGGCCTGAGCACACAAGAACCACGCCAGGTTTACCTGTTGCACGTGCATAACCATCAGCCATGTGTGTTGCTGCTTGCTCATGTCTCACTAATACATGTTGAATATCGTCGCTTTTCATATGCAACGCATCATAAATATCAAGAACAGAACCGCCAGGGTATCCGAATATGTGCTCTACACCTTCATCAATCAAAGATTGTACGATCATCTCTGAGCCAGATAACATTTCCATATTTATCTCCAGACGCTGAAAACCTCAAATAGAAGATTTGAATTATCTACAAATTATTGGTTTTACATAGTTAGGGCTTATTTTTAGCCTAAACCGAATTAATTAAATTAAATCCCTATGCATATGGCTATATGTGATAACAAAAGCCAACATTACGAAACAACTTTAACCTTTTCATAGCACCTTGGTCTAGCGTCATTTTAACTCTACAGAATATAAATTCAGTCTTTGACTAATTATCAATATTTAAGAGCAATCTAACCAAGATAAATTAGAAGTAAAAGCCAAGTTACAGGCAATAAAGAGAGATTAAAATAGTTACGTTTCACTAAAAAACGAAGGCATCACGCTTTCTACATTGAGTAAGATCTCATTTTTTAGGCGAAAAAAAACCAGCCGAAAAATGACTGGTTTTTTTATCTATGAATCTACAGAGATATACTATTCTACTTTATCTTTTTTCTCTTTCTTCTCATCGTACATTTCTTCAATTTCGTCTTGATAACGCTCACTGATAACTTTACGACGTAACTTTTGTGTTGGGGTTAATTCACCTTTATCCATCGAAAATGCTTTCGATAATAATGTGAATTTTTTCACTTGCTCAAAACGAGCCAATTCTTTTTGTAAATTAGCGACACGCTTTTCAAGCATTTCGACAATTTCACTGTGCTTAACTAATTCCATACGGTCATGGTAAGCAATATTCAACTCTTTTGCGTATTCTTCAAGAGCATCATAACAAGGAACAATCAATGCAGAAACAAACTTACGCGTGTCAGCAATAACGGCAATTTGCTCAATAAAATGATCTTTACCAATCGCCCCTTCAATCACTTGTGGTGCAATATATTTACCACCAGAGGTCTTCATAAGCTCTTTAATACGATCAGTAATGTATAAATTACCGTCGGCATCAAACTCACCAGCATCACCTGTTTTTAGGAAACCATCTTCAGTAAAGGTCAATGCGGTTTCTTCTGGCTTATTATAATATCCTTTCATGACCATCGGACCACGAACTAGAATTTCATTCTTTTTGCCAATCTTAACTTCAGCGCCAGGCATTAATGTGCCTATAGAATCAGGATGAAATTTACCGTCTTCCCAGCATGAAATCGTTGCAGTGGTTTCTGTCATGCCATAACCTAATTTAACATTGACGCCAAGCGCATGAAAAAATCGGCCAATGGTTGCATCCAATTTAGCGCCACCACACGGCATGAAATTGATGTTACCACCCAAAATCATTCGTAACTTAGACAACACTAACTTATCTGCAATTTTATGAGACTGTTTCAGTATCCATGAAGGTTCACGTGCCTCTTGTTTGCAAGCAGACATCTTCGCCCCCATATTTACAGCCCAAGTAAACATCACTTTACGATGAGCAGGAGCACGGGATACTTTTTCATGAACCGTTGAGAAAATCTTCTCGTAAAAACGAGGAACCGCACACATAACCGTTGGCTTAACTTCAGTGAGTGCGTCTTTAATTAAGTTTGTGTTTGGTAAATAGCAGTTAATCGCGCCTTTATAAAGAACGTAAAACGTCCAAGCACGTTCAAAAACATGCGATAACGGTAAGAAACACAATGATACGTCTTTTTCCGTTAGCGCTAAATTCGTGTTATGTCCCTCTAATTGAGAACCAATATTGGTGTAATCTAGCATTACCCCTTTTGGTTCTCCCGTCGTACCAGAGGTGTAGATCAATGTCAGTAAATCATCCATTTCAACCGTATCAAGACGATGAGTTAACTCTTCTTGATGAGATTCATTTGCTGCAGAAATGAAGTCATTCCACGAAACACCAGCTTCGTGATCATTTAAATCAATGTCATCACTTAACGCGACAATATGAGTTAATTGTGGGCATTGTTCAAAAATCACAACCGCCGAATTATACTGCGCTTGTTCACCCACAAATAATATGCGGATATTTGCGTCATTAATAACATAAGCCGCTTGTGTTGGTGTGTTCGTTGGATAAATAGGCACAGGCACTGAACGCAATTGCATTGTTGCAAAATCAGCAACAGTCCAGCGAGGCATATTATTGGCGAAAATCCCTACTTTCTCTTGTATTTTCAATCCATGAGCTAATAGTGCTAAAGACAGAGTATCCATTTGCTGACCAAATTCACCCCAAGTGATGTCACTCCATGCTGAGCACTGAGTGTCACTCCAAGCGCCACATTTACGTTCACGTAATGCAGTGTCATTTGCACGAGTTGCAATGTGCTGGCGGATCTCTTTTACAATATGTGGATTTTGAATAGTCATCTCGTATCACCTTTAGGCTTACACTTGTAAGCTATAATCTAAACAAAGTGTACAAGTGGTGCTAAAAAAGGCAATACTTTCCCTGTATAAAATGTAAGGAATGTTGTACGAAACTCATTTCTGATGAGCCGTATTAACAAGTTCATTATTAATAATATACATTTCATTTATATCGAATGAGATCCTACAAAAAAGGCAACATCAATGATGCTGCCTTTTATTCTTCTAATTTTAGAGTATTTCAACGCTAAAACATCATACCTTTACTTGAAGCAACGACTTCTTCACCACAAATAAGCATCAATTGATCACGCATCCAAATATGACCTTTGTCTTTTTGGTACGAGTCATGCCAGCTTAAATAGCCACTGATCCCTTTTGATTCAATTGGCAATGGAAGAATAGCCAGTTGATCGCGGTTTGGCATTGAACTGACCAACCACTTAGGAGCAACCGTAATCAACTCTGATTGAGAAACAACATAAAGAATGTTGCTGATGCTAGCCCCTTTGTAAGCTTGCTCATAAATAGCATCTTGATATAAATGGTCTGCAAACCCTTTTGTATTTTCAATACGAGCAGGAACAGCATGTTTCTCATTTGCCAATTGCTCTTTAGTAATCATACCCTGAATTCGAGGGTGATTAACGGCAGCAACAACCACTAATTCATCAGTAAATAACTCAGTGCTCATAAAACCAGGTTCGTCAAAACGAACATAATCAATCACAAAGTCAATTTCTTGATAACGAAGCTTTTGAGCAATATCCGCTTCATGTTCACCAGACAACTTTAAACTAATATGAGGCGATTTTTGCTGAATATCTCTCATGATTCGTGGAGCAAAACGAATATCCGAAGGGCTACAAATTGAGAGCTTAAATTGTCTCATTGATGTTTCAGGAATAAACGTCGAACTTGGTAATTCATTTTTTACCAATTGCAGTGCTTGACGCATTGGTGCGAATAATTGACGAGCACGTTGCGTTGGTTGAATACCACGACCATGGCGAATAAAGAGTTCATCATTAAACATCACTTTTAGTCGTGATACCGCATTACTCACTGCCGGTTGTGACATACCTAGGTTTTGAGCTGCTCGAGTAATATTTTGCTCTTGCATTACTGCATCAAAAACAGTCAGTAGATTTAAATCTACTCCACGTAATACTTGTTCTGCTCTAACGCTATTAGATGCAGAGGAAAATTCAGACATACTCATTTAAAGGCTCTCTCTATTTTTCAGCAAATTATTAAAATAAGAAAAAGTAAGCTGCATATTATTATAGTTATACACGTTATTGACAGAACGTATGCTAGCCAACTGTTCAACATAATCACTGAATAGATTTACAAAATCCATAGCACGTAACAGATTTTAATTTTAATTTATGCTTAATCAAAGTTAACCGATTAATTTTATTTACAAATCAACCAATTAGGCAAAAACATAAAATAACCTAAATATCAATAGTTTCCGATTTTTCCTACATTAAACGAAAAAAACCATGCAACATGGCATGGTTTAAAATATAACGAAACGTTAATAAGTATTACATTTGGTTAAAATAACGCTGAAATTTTATTCAAATCAGACTGGATTGCTCCGGCGGTAACCTCTCTTCCGGCGCCTGGCCCTCTTATCACTAAAGGGTTATCTTTATACCACTGACTTTCAATCGCAAAAATATTATCGCACGGTAATAAATTAGCCAATGCATGATGTTCAGACAGCGCTTCAATCCCAACCGTTGCACTGCCATTTTTATTCAAACGGGCAACATAACGAAGTACTTTTTGTTCTCGCTGCGCTTGTTCCAAACGTTCCGATAATGCTTCATTTAAGGCATCACCTTTTGCCAAGAAGTCATCAAGACTCACTTGCTGTAATTCGGCGGGAACCAACGATTCGACTTCGATTTGATTCGGTTCGATTTGTAACCCTGACTCTCTTGCCAAAATAACAAGCTTTCTCATTACATCGGAACCATCTAAATCATGCCTAGGATCTGGCTCTGTCAATCCTTGTTGCCATGCTAAATCGACTAACTCAGTAAAGGGAGTCTCTCCAGTATATTGTTGGAATAACCAAGAAAGAGTGCCAGAAAAGATCCCAGAGAGTGCAACAATGCTGTCTCCGCTTTCACGCAAATCTTGCACAGTATGATTAATTGGTAATCCCGCGCCAACCGTTGCATTGTATAACCAATGTCGACCAGTTTTTGCAAACGCATCAACAACCGCTTGATATTCATGACTTGGTGCTGAACCCGCGACCTTATTTGCAGAGATCAAGTGCATGCCTTGTTCTGCAATTTTAGTGTATTGACTTGCAAGCTCAGGGCTTGCCGTTACATCTAAAATAACAACGTCATCGTATCCTTGGACTGAACCGATTTTTTCAATCCATTCAAATTCTTCGTAGCTCACCGCTTCATCATCAAAATGACTGACTACCGATGCACTATCGATACCATCAAAATCGAACCAGTATCGATGACGGTCAACGACTCCGACTAATGAAAAAATCATGCCTCGACGTTTTTCTAAAATTCGTTTTTGCTGAGTAAACAATGTAAGCCACTGCGCACCAATATTACCGTGACCACACAAAACAAGGCCAACTCGTTTCTGAGCTTGAAATAAACTGGTATGAATCTCATTGATCAATTCATCGGTGTCTAATTTACGAAGAATAGCAACAAGACTTAACCCTGATTCCGATTCACACACAAACTCTAAAGGTCTATTTTTTAATTGATGGTAAAAACCATGGCTATGAATGGCATTAGCCGTTACACCAGCACCTACTGCTGCAACCATTGAGTACCCTTCTTTTAATTTAATTTCAGCATGCACCGCTGTATTTTGCAGCATATCTAAAGCATCACTGACGATCTCTGAAGTGTAGGCAAGTAATAAAGTAAATTTATCGGCTTGTGCTTCTAACGCAAGAGGTTGAAGTTGAGCACGAGTTAAAAGAGAAAGCACCTCGGTTTGAGCTCGTTCAAAATCTTGCCCACGGCCAAAGCCAAGTTGAATTAAGTACACATCATCCAACGAAGTAACAATTTTAGCGCCACGACCAGAGGCCAAGACACGTTCAATGCGTGTTGAACCCGATTCTGGTTGATAACTGCAACGTAGACTCAAATCTAACGCACTTTGCGCTACTGGCTGTAATGTTCTGCTATGTAAAACAGGGGCAGCTAAACGGGCCAATTCACTGGCTTCATCCAAACGAAGTAGCGGCAATAAACAAGCGTCTTCCACTTTTCTAGGATCCGCACTAAATACCCCAGCAACATCACTCCAAATCGTAACACGAGAAACTTCAGCTAATGCACCAATCATAGTTGCTGAGTAATCCGATCCATTACGCCCTAATAATACGGTTTCACCCTTTTGGTCACGGGCCATAAATCCAGTAATAACAAGACGGCCATGAGGGTGTTGTGCTATTTGTTCTTTAAATAAAGGCCATGAAAGAACACGATCAACCTCAGGCTGAGCCCCTCTTTCTGCTCTTAAAAAATGACGAGAATCCAACGGTGCCGATTTTAATTCAATCTGGTTTAAATAAGCCGACAACAAACGAGACGACCATATTTCACCATGACCAAGCACATCGGCTTGTTGAACTTCATTTAGCGGAGCATGTAATTGACCGATTGCAATCAACTCTTTATGCAACAATGCCTGCAATACTTCCGCCTGATCTGGCTCTAACAATTCAGAAATTAACTGTTGCTGATAATGACGCAAAGACTCCAATGTATCGTGAGCCAAACGACCATCTTTAGATAAGTTATCAATCCATTCAAGAATACGGTTTGTTGTATTACCCGCGGCAGAAACAACAACAAGATCATGCTCGTTTGAATATTCTTTTAAGATGGTTGCCACACGGCGATAACACTCAGGATCAGAAAGACTGCTGCCACCAAATTTATGTAACTGACGTTGCACCAAAGACGTTGTCATTATTTCACCTCTGCAGCCACAGCAAACGCTTGTGTAAGATCTGCGATTAAATCTCTACTGTCTTCTAGGCCAACAGAAATACGTAATAACGTCGGCACTAAACCGGCAGCAGCCTGAGCTTCATCTGACATCGCTCTATGTGTCATCGTTCCCGGATGAGCAATCAGACTTTCTACTCCCCCTAACGATTCAGCTAAAGAGAAATATTTTAACGCTTTCACAAAAACTTTAAGTTGGTCTAACGAACCGTTTAATTCAAAACTCAGCATTGCACCAAAACCCGCTTGCTGACGCTTTGCTATTTCATGCCCTGGGTGCTCAGGTAGACTAGGGTGATAGATCGTTCCCACTAACTCTTGCTGTTGTAAGCATTTTAATACTTCCATCGCATTTTCTTCATGCACTCGCATACGAGCACTAAGAGTACGAATTCCTCGCAGGGTTAAATAGCTATCAAATGCAGTACCTGTTGCACCAATGCAGTTCCCCCACCATGCCAATTCATCGGCATGTTCTTTCGTTTTAGATATGATCACACCACCAACAACGTCTGAATGCCCATTAATGTATTTTGTTGTGGAATGAAGAACGAAATCAGCCCCAAGAGTCAGTGGCTGCTGTAATACAGGAGAAAGGAACGTGTTATCAACCGCAACTAATGCACCGACTTCTGCCGCTTTTTTACAAATTTCGGCAATATCGACTACGCGAACTAATGGATTAGAAGGCGTTTCTAATAAGATCAGTTTTGGCTTTTTAGCAAGCGCTTCATCTAAAGCGGCGGCATTAGACTGATCCACAAACAACGTTTGAAAATCACCTTTATTTGCTCTGGTGTTAAAGAGTCGATAAGTGCCGCCATAGCAGTCATGAGGGGCAACAATTAAATCATCAGGACCAAGCAAGGCTGATACCATTAAATTAAGAGCCGCAGTGCCACAGTTCGTCACCACCGCACCCGCACCACACTCTAAATCAGACAATGTTGTTTCTAATTGAGTTCGGGTTGGATTCCCTGAGCGAGCGTAATCGTACGTTGGAACATCTCCAAATTCTGGAAAGCTATAATTAGTCGATAAATAGATAGGAGGCACAACCGCATTGTGTTGTGAATCGGTTTCAATGCCAGTACGAACAGCAATAGTTGCAGGTTTTCTCTCGCTCATTATTTCCCTTCCAAACTGCTATGCAGTGGTATAATCTAATCCATAAGTTATATTCTTCTACTTTACCATCACAAAATGAGACGTCAATACTTCTAGACGTCTATATATCTTTGCTTATAGACGTAAATATCGCTAGAATTAGCTCATCGCATTTTAAACAACAATAATATTAGAACGAAGGTGAGCAATGGCTGATTGGAATGGTGACTATTTAAGTCCTTATGCCGAGCATGGTAAAAAAAGTGAACAGGTAAAAAAAATTACCGTGTCAATTCCAACGAAGGTACTACAAATCCTTACGGATGAACGTACTCGTCGTCAAGTAAGTAATCTTCGCCACGCCACAAACAGCGAATTGTTATGTGAAGCGTTTCTTCATGCTTATACTGGCCAACCATTGCCAACAGATGAAGATTTACGTAAAGATCGTCCTGATGATATTCCAACAGAAGCAAAAGCGTTAATGACCGCAATGGGCATTGAATTCGAAGCATTCGACGAAGAATAAAAGTGATTAACTCCTAGCTAATGAGAACAGTCATTAGCTAGATCACATTTTCGATTATTTCCTACTTTCTTTATCCCCTCTGTTTTTCTGCTCATTTCAATTTTACATTACCTCTCTGTCTCATACTTACCCTATCCAATTGGCCATGTTCAAGTTCTAAAAGCGAATGATAATTTACTCTACCGACTGTATTACAATAGTGCTAAACAACAACGAATACATTAGTGGTATTCAAGTTAACGCTTGGTGGTAAACCCATAATTTAATTCCCCCTAATAAAAAGGCTTCCTCATCAATGACGTAGGAAGCCTTTTTACTTTAATTAATATATAAAAGCAGTTTACGCTTCCATGTATCCTTCTGGCATTTCAATACGAGCGACGCCTGAATCAACCGCTGCTTGTGCTACCGCTTTTGCAACTCGAGGAAGTAAACGAGGATCCATCGGTTTAGGAATGATGTAACCTTTGCCAAACTCTAAAGAATCAACACCCGCCGCTTTTAATACTTCGACAGGCACAGGTTCTTTCGTTAATTGACGAATTGCTTCAACCGCAGCCAATTTCATTTCATCATTAATCACGCTTGCACGAACATCGAGTGCACCACGGAAGATAAATGGGAAACAAAGTACGTTATTTACTTGGTTAGGATAATCAGAACGACCAGTACCCATAATTAAATCATTCCGAACTTCATGAGCCAATTCTGGTTTGATCTCAGGATCTGGATTTGAACAAGCAAATACAACGGGCTTATCAGCCATTAATTTAAGCGCTTCAGGTGGCAATAGGTTAGGACCCGATACCCCTAAGAATAAATCAGCGCCTTCAATAACATCTTCAAGCGTACGTTTATCTGTGTTGTTCGCAAAACGTTGTTTATATTCATTAATGTCATCACGACGAGTGTGAATTACGCCTTTACGATCAAGCATGTAGATCTTCTCGCGCATCGCGCCACATTTAATCAGCATTTCCATGCAGGCAACCGCCGCGGCACCCGCACCTAAACAAACAATGATCGCATCTTCTAACTTCTTACCTTGAAGCTCGATAGCATTCAACATGCCAGCTGCCGTTACAATTGCAGTACCGTGCTGATCATCGTGGAATACAGGAATATCACAACGTTCAATTAAACGACGTTCAATTTCAAAACAATCAGGGGCTTTGATGTCTTCTAAGTTAATACCACCAAAAGTATCTGCAATGTTCGCTACCGTATCTACAAATTCATCAATAGTGCGGTGTTTCACTTCGATATCAATCGAATCTAGACCGGCAAATCGTTTGAAAAGTAATGACTTGCCTTCCATTACAGGTTTTGAAGCCAGAGGACCTAAATTACCTAAGCCTAAAATAGCCGTACCATTTGAAATAACCGCAACCATGTTGCCTTTAGATGTGTATTTATAAACATCGTCTGGGTTTTTCGCGATTTCACGTACTGGTTCAGCTACTCCTGGGCTATAAGCCAAAGCAAGGTCTTCTACCGTATCGGCGGGTTTAGTCAGTGCTATTTCAATTTTACCCGGCGTTGGGTAAGCGTGATAATGGAGAGCTTGTTCGCGAAAATCTTCAGACATGGGGTTTTCCTGAATGCTAATAAATATAAGAGAATTGTTTCAAAATAGTAAACTATATAATAGTTGATCTAGCTCAAACTTCATAGTCTTCGCTTACAGATCGTACCAACAAAAATGTCGGGTTAATTGATGATTTTATGACTTAATTTCAAATAAGAAAGTGACCTTACTCTGAATTTTAGACATAAAAAAAGGAGTCCTAATGGACTCCTTTCTTATCGGAAATTGGTAATTATTTTTTAGAACCAATTGCACCGAAACGTTTGTTGAAGCGATCAACACGGCCGCCAGTATCTACGATACGTTGCTTACCAGTGTAGAACGGGTGACATTCGCCACATACGTCTAGGTGGATTGTGTCTTTGCCTAGCGCTGATTTGAATTCAAATTCGTTGCCGCAAGAACAAGTAGCTTTAACAGCTTTGTATTCTGGGTGGATACCTACTTTCATGGGAAAACCTTATAATTTAGGCCGTGTCGCCATCCGAATCTAAGCCGGACACCACACGTCGTGTAACAAAAATAATAAGCATAAATAAATTACACCTACTTAAGGTCGCGTATAATAATGAATCGCGGCCAATCAATCAACTAATCTGTTACTTTTTCCACCGATTATTTTACTCCTTTGCGATATTTTTATCTAAGAGTAGACTATTCATCCTATTATTCCTGATTAATGTTGGCTATGTCCTATTCAATTGCACACGTTTCACTGCCCGTTCCTCTTGACCGCACCTTTGATTACTTAATTAAAGCCGGACAACACCCTGTCATTGGGGGCCGTGTAAAAGTGCCTTTTGGTCGTCAACGCCTTATCGGTATAGTCACAAAATTAAGCAATGACTCTGAATTTGCTCGTGAGAAATTAAAAGGATTAGACTCCGTACTCGATAGCACTTCTCTCTGGCCTCCTCACCTTTATAAGCTTCTTAATTGGAGCAGCACTTATTATCAATACCCATTAGGGGAAACCTTAGCGAATGCGATGCCAGCGTGGCTACGTAAAGGCAGAGAAGCCAGTTTTGCGGCACTAAAAGCGTGGCAAATTACTGAGCTAGGAAAAAATCAAGATCTCAACAAACTGACTCGAGCACCGAAACAAGCCAAGGCCCTAAACCTTGTTCGTCACCAACAATGCAGTCACGAACAAATGCTTGAAAAAGACATTACTGCTGCAACCTTAAAAGCCGTCGTGGATAAAGGATGGATAGAAGAAATCTCTCTCGCTCCAAAACCAACTTATTGGCAACGTAATGTCGAAATAACACAAGAAAAGCCACAGTTAAATGAGGAGCAAGCCATTGCTATTGCCACGGTTAATGCAAACCCTGAATTTGGTTGTTACTTATTAGATGGCGTTACGGGATCGGGTAAAACGGAAGTCTATCTCCAGTTATTAGAGCCTATTTTACAAGCAGGCCGACAAGCACTGATTCTTGTTCCTGAAATAGGATTAACCCCACAAACCATTAATCGCTTTAAGCGTCGTTTTAATGTGCCTGTCGATATGATCCATTCTGCACTTAATGATACCGAACGTTTGAATGCATGGTTAGCGGCACGAGACAACCATGCCGGCATCATTATAGGTACTCGCTCAGCACTTTTTACCCCATTTAATGATCTCGGTATCATCATTGTCGATGAAGAACACGATGCCTCTTATAAACAGCAAGACAGCATGAGATATCACGCCCGAGATCTGGCAGTAATGCGAGCAAACTTAGACAATATTCCGATTGTGTTAGGCTCAGCGACGCCAGCTCTAGAGACATTACATAATGCTAAGGTCGGTAAATACCACCATCTCACATTAACCAAACGCGCGGGTACTGCAATCCCAGCTCGACATGGTGTGTTAGATGTCAAAGGCTTGTATCTAAACAGTGGGTTATCTGCACCTTTAATTGCTCAAATGAGAAAACATTTATCTGAAGGCAATCAGGTGATGTTATTTTTGAATCGCCGAGGGTTCTCCCCAGCCTTAATGTGTCATGAATGTGGCTGGATGGCCGAATGTAAGCGCTGTGATGCTTATTATACATTCCACCAACACAGTAATGAAATTCGCTGCCACCACTGTGGTTCACAGCAGCCAATAATGCATCAATGCCAAGGCTGTGGATCCACTCAGCTTATTTCTGTCGGGGTCGGTACCGAACAGCTCGAAACTCAACTAATGACCCTCTTTCCTGAATACAAAACCGTTCGTATCGATCGAGACAGTACTCGCAGAAAAGGCAGCTTAGAAAACTATCTAGACGCAATTAAAAACAACGAATACCAAATCCTTATTGGCACTCAAATGCTAGCAAAAGGGCACCATTTCCCTAACGTAACCCTTGTCGGTTTAATTGATGTAGATAGTTCATTGTTTAGTAGTGATTTTCGAGCTCCTGAACGTTTAGCTCAGTTGTTTATCCAAGTCGCTGGACGCGCAGGGCGAGCAAGTAAACCAGGGGAAGTAATCTTACAAACTCACCACCCTGAACACTCTCTTTTACAAAGCCTTCTACATCATGGTTATGGTCACTTTGCTGAACATGCGTTAAATGAGCGCAAATTCGCTCAGCTTCCTCCTTATACGCATTTATCTCTCTTTAGAGCAGAATCCAATAACAATGACAATGTCGAGCAATTCTTACGACAAGTCCGTGATATTTTAGAAAGTCACCCTCAATATTATGACGCCACACCAGTGCTAGGGCCTATTCCGGCACCTTTAGCACGTCGAGCCGGAAAATACCGTTGGCAACTGCTCTTTCAAGCGCCAAATCGTACCGTAATGCAATCAATGTTGCGTGGTGCAAAAACCGCGATTGAGCTATTACCATTAGCTAAAAAAGTACGTTGGACTTTAGACATTGAGCCACAAGACCTTAGTTAATCACGCTTTTTTTAATTTCAAAATTAAGACTTACTCAGGAAATACCCTCTCATGTGAGGGATATCACAATATAGATGTAACTTTTGTTAAATGCGCCGTATTTAAATCTTTATTTTACACATAAAATATCTTCTCAATAAACAAAGCAATCGTTTACTTTACGTGTGGTGTTTAACTTTATATAAATAGTTAGGAGAGGTCTTTATGGCGACAATGAAGGATGTTGCTTTGTCTGCGGGAGTATCAACAGCAACCGTATCACGGGCATTAATGACACCAGAGAAGGTATCATTAAGCACTCGAAAAAGAGTGGAGGACGCCGTTTTGGAGACGGGTTACTCTCCAACAACATTGACGCGAACTTTGCGTCGTAACGAATCAAAAACCATCGTAACCATTGTGCCTGATATCTGTGATCCCTATTTCAGTGATATCCTACGTGGTATTGAAGATGCAGCCGTAGAGAATGGCTACATCATTTTGGTTGGCGACAGTAGCCAACAAAAGAAACGTGAACAAACTTTTGTCAATTTAGTCTATACCAAACAAGTTGACGGTATGGTTCTCCTCGGTTCAGATCTTCCATTTAGCGTCAGTCGTCAAGAACAAAAGAATTTACCCCCATTAGTGATGGCGTGTGAATACGCTCCAGAACTCGAATTACCTACCGTTCACATTGATAACCTAACCGCGGCTTATGAAGCGGTGAATTACCTAACAAAACTGGGTCATAAGCGCGTCGCTGAAATTTCAGGTCCTGAAGATTCAGCATTGTGCCAATTTAGGCATCAAGGTTACCAACAAGCATTACGCCGCGCAGGAATAACAATGAACACCACTTATGTTCATTATTCTGATTTTTCTTTTCAGGCTGGCGCTAAAGCAATCACAAGCTTACTCTCATTATCATCACCGCCAACGGCTATTTTTTGTCATAACGATATAATGGCGATTGGTGCGATTCAAAAAGCAAAACAAATGGGATTTCGAGTTCCACAAGACATTTCAATCATGGGCTTTGATGACATTGAATTTTCACAGTACTGCGATCCGCCACTCACCACCATATCTCAGCCTAGATATGAGATAGGGCGCCAATCTATGTTAATGCTTTTAGATTTATTAAAAGGTCATGATGTGCGTTCAGGCTCTCGACTTTTAGAGTCATCTTTAGTGGTAAGAGAAAGTACGGCTCCCCCTAAAAACACCTAATTGAGCCTTTTATTCATAACTTAATTAAGCACACTTTAGTAAAGTCATTATTAAGAACAATAATTTTGTCCAAATAGTGACTTTTTGCGTACTTTTTTACACTAAGACTGGTATGAGTTCTCACAACTGATTACCATTGTAAGTATCAGTGACTGCATTTAAGTAAAGACCGTGGCTAATAAAGATTATGTGAAACGTGGACGCTCTCCTCAGAAAGCGCCAAAAAAAACCGCCAAGAAAAAAGGCGCAAAAAAACCAGTATCTAGTGGCTCAACGCCATGGAAAGCTGTTGCTGTTGCAGGATTACTTGTCGCCGTATTTGGTTATGCATTGTACTTTCTAAACGATGCGCCAGAACCAAAAACAAAACCTGAAATAGTAGAAGCTGTTGCTCCTAAGCCAAAAGACTCAACAAGCAATATTCCACCGCTACCAAAAGAGCAGTGGAGCTACATGGATGAGCTTCCAAATAAAGAAATCGCCGTTGAGCAAAAAGACCTAAAAGTCTCAGAAATTCCATACATAATGCAATGTGGTGCTTATAAAAATCGTTCTCAAGCAGAAGAGCGAAAAATGAATATTGCTTTCCAAGGGTTAACGTCGACGGTTCGACACTCAGAAGGAAGCAGTTGGTTTAAAGTTGTGCTTGGACCTTATAAATTCAAGCGTGACGCAGAAAAAGATCGTCATAAATTGCAACGTGCAAAAATAGAACCTTGTGCAATTTGGAAAGATCAATAACCGTCATTTAAAAAAGTAGACAACACATCACATATTTAAAAAGGAGTACCTAAGGTGCTCCTTTTTCTATTCAAGCAACTTGAAAACCGCAATCCCTCCCCCCATTACATAAGTAATAATCATGAAGAAGACAGTTATTTAAAAAGTAACTACTTCATCGAATAAGAGGTTTTACTCGTGACTACAATTGTTTCTGTTCGCCGTGAAGGCAAAGTCGTTATTGCTGGTGATGGCCAAGCATCTCAAGGCGATATGATCGCTAAAGGCAACGTAAAAAAAGTTCGTCGTTTATATAACGATTCTGTACTCGTTGGATTCGCAGGCAGCACCGCAGATGCCTTCATTTTGTTCGACCTATGTGAACGAAAATTAGAAATGCACCAAGGTAATTTAACGAAAGCCGCCGTTGAACTAGCAAAAGATTGGCGTAGTGATCGTAATTTACGTCGTCTTGAAGCCATGCTAATTGTTGCCGATGACACTACCTCACTGATCATCAGTGGTACTGGTGACTTAATCAATGCAGATAATGACCTCCTCACTATTGGTTCTGGTGGTTATTTTGCTCGTTCTGCGGCAACCGCATTATTAGAAAATACAGATTTAGATGCATACGATATTGCAGTGAAAGCACTGACTATCGCTGGTGATACTGATGTATACACCAATCATAACCATACCGTTGAAGTTCTTGATACCAACAAATAGTAAGGAATACCCATGTCTGAAATGACTCCTCGTGAAATTGTACACGAATTAGATAGCCATATTATTGGTCAAGATAAAGCAAAACGATCAGTCGCCATTGCATTACGTAACCGCTGGCGTCGAATGCAACTTCAACCAGAATTACGCGCAGAAGTAACGCCTAAAAACATTTTAATGATCGGACCTACAGGTGTCGGTAAAACAGAGATTGCTCGTCGTTTAGCGAAACTGGCCAATGCACCGTTCATTAAAGTAGAAGCGACTAAATTCACAGAAGTCGGTTATGTAGGCAAAGAAGTCGACAGCATCATTCGTGATTTAACCGATGTCGCGATCAAAATGACACATCAACAGGCGGTAGAAAAAGTAAAATTCCGCGCTGAAGAGCAAGCTGAAGATCGTATCCTTGATATTTTATTACCACCCGCTCGCGATGCATGGGGTAAGAATGAAGAAGGTGATAATGACTCTGGCACTCGTCAATCTTTCCGTAAGAAATTGCGTGAAGGCAAATTAGACGATAAAGAGATTGACGTTGATGTTGCTGCACCTCAAGTGGGTGTCGAAATCATGGCTCCTCCAGGCATGGAAGAAATGACGAACCAACTTCAGGGCATGTTTCAGAACCTATCTGGTGGCGAAACAACGAAAAAGCGCAAGATGAAAATCAAAGATGCGCTTAAAGCCCTTGCTGAAGAAGAAGGCGCTAAATTAGTCAACCCTGAAGAGCTAAAAGAACAAGCCATATTTAACGTAGAAAATCACGGCATCGTCTTTATTGATGAGATCGATAAAATCTGCAAAGGATCAAATTCTCAATCTGGTGATGTATCTCGCGAAGGCGTTCAACGTGACCTTCTTCCATTAGTGGAAGGCAGCACAGTAAGCACGAAACATGGCATGGTTAGAACTGATCACATGCTATTCATCACATCAGGTGCATTCCAAATGGCGAAACCATCCGATTTGATCCCTGAATTACAAGGTCGCTTACCGATCCGTGTTGAGCTAGAAGCGCTAACGGCAAATGACTTTAAGCGTATTTTAACCGAGCCAAATGCCTCACTAACTGAGCAATACATCGCTCTATTAGCGACTGAAAATGTCAATATCGAATTTACTGAAGATGGTATTAGTCGTATTGCAGAGTCTGCATTTAGAGTTAATGAAACGACAGAGAACATCGGTGCTCGTCGTTTGCACACCGTAATGGAACGTCTAATGGAAGAAATTTCTTATGATGCTTCAGAGAAAGGCGGTGACAGCTTAACGGTAGATGACGCTTATGTAACCTCTCGTTTAGGTGAATTAATTGAAAATGAAGACTTAAGTCGCTTCATTTTGTAATCATTCCCCCTTTTAAAAAAGGCCCGATTCAACACTGAATCGGGCCTTTTTACATTAATTTTTTCAAATGTAATTACGCAATGATTTCCCAACTGTGAGTCATTTCAATACCCGAGCCGAGCATTAAACACACTGAACAATATTTCTGTAAAGAATCTGCCGTCACTCTTTCCACGATCGTAGGATCAAGCTTATCCCCTGTTATCTCAAAATGAATATTTACGTGAGTAAATAATTTTGGTGCCACATCTCGACGAGCACTTGATAGCTTAGCGACACAACCCGTGACCGCTTGATTGGCTGATTTCAAGCCATCAATCACATCAACAGAGCTACATCCTCCCGCCGCCATTAATACCAATTCCATCGGGCTTGGTGCTTTTTCTCCACCATTACCATCCATAACAACAGAGTGACCAGATTGTGATTGACCTAAGAAAGTAAATCCATCAATCCATTTAACTTCAGCATTCATAAAAGCCTCTTTACAACATAAAAGGAAAACTCGTGATCCATTTCACGAAATTGTGCCCTTGGTCGCACTATTCATACGATCAAAGTCAAGAAATCGATTGCGAAACAGGGTATTATTTTATCAATTATCTCAACGAACATGCAGCCTTGTTCCGATAACCATATTCTATAGGCCAAACTGATATTTGGCTCAGTTATTTTAAAATGGACATCGCCTACTTGGCAAACGCAGAGGAAGTATAAAGTATGGTTCTAGGTAAACCTCAGACAGATCCAACATTAGAGTGGTTCTTATCTCATTGTCACATTCATAAGTACCCATCAAAAAGTACTTTGATTCACGCGGGTGAAAAAGCTGAGACTCTTTACTACATCGTAAAAGGTTCTGTTGCTGTACTGATTAAAGATGAAGAAGGAAAGGAAATGATCCTTTCTTACCTTAACCAAGGTGACTTCATTGGTGAACTTGGTTTGTTTGAAGAAGGCCAAGAACGTTCAGCATGGGTTCGTGCAAAAAGTCCTTGTGAAGTCGCTGAAATTTCATTCAAGAAATTCCGTCAACTGATTCAAGTAAACCCAGATATTCTGATGCGTCTTTCTGCTCAAATGGCAACTCGTCTACAAATCACTAGCCAAAAAGTGGGTGATTTAGCATTCCTAGACGTAACAGGCCGTATCGCTCAGACTCTACTGAATCTAGCTAAACAACCAGATGCAATGACTCACCCAGACGGCATGCAAATTAAGATCACTCGTCAAGAGATCGGTCAAATTGTAGGTTGTTCACGTGAAACTGTTGGTCGTATCTTGAAGATGCTTGAAGAGCAAAACTTGATTTCAGCACACGGTAAAACAATTGTAGTTTACGGCACTCGTTAATTTAACGATAACCATAAACAAATAAAAACGCAGCCCATAAGCTGCGTTTTTTTATGAGTAGACTTTACGACCTAAAGACGTAAATTACCCATCGGTACTTTCAAAAATCTTATCCGCAGAAGCCTCAACAAACCCTTGATATAATTCCCCTGTAGGTAAGGCATAACGTTTGGCAAACTCATAAAAACCACCCGGAATATCAAATTCACCCTCAGTAAAGTTTACGGTTACTTTATCAGCCATCGTTGAGGACTGCTCTAAATGAACCTCAGGAGATCCTTTGACTTCTCCACCAACTTCATTAATAGAAAAACCCGCTTTTCGAAGATGTTGATTTACATCCACCACGCTATCAAAACCATCCAACTGATTAACATACACAGTAAAATGATTTGCCCCATAACCATGAGCCGCCAACCAAGAAGCGTATTCACTTTCTTTTGCTAACGTTTCGTACTCTTCATAACTTAATGACCAAGGTCGGCCAGAAGACAAAAAGTCATTACTAACAAAATAGTGGGCAGGCACTTGTTTAACTAACTTATGAATAATATCTTGAGCCTGAACAGAAAGTTCCTCAACTAATAATTCACTAATAAACACTTTAGGCGCTTTTGGATCTGGGTGTTCGAAATGTTGAGCTTTTAATTTTTTAGCAACAAACTCATATTCATCACACGCTTTATAGCCCATCGCTAAAAATGGCGCCGCTAACGTAGATAAACCCACTTTAGATAGATTAAACGTTCTTAATGCGATGTGATCATTAATAATCTCGTCACCGCCAGACAGTAATTGTCGAACCTTCCCAGCAGAAGGAGATAAACGAACGACATAATCTTGCCATAGTGCCGAAAATAAAGAATTCACATTATTCATACTCGTTACCTCTTAAAGAGTTAGTCCTGGAGATAATTGTGCAGGAATTTCACACGCGTCACCTTCCATCGATGCCATTGGATAAGCACAATAATCTGCCGCATAATACGCACTCGGCTTCATATTACCCGATGCACCTGGGCCACCAAATGGCGCATCACCACTCGCACCTGTCAATTGACGATTGCGATTAACGATACCTGCACGAATGTGTTCAACAAAGTATTCCCACTCACTGTCATCCGTCGATACTAGACCCGCAGATAAACCATAGCGAGTGTCATTAGCAAGCTCTACCGCTTCTTCTAATGTCTCATAACGCACGACTTGTAGTAATGGTCCAAAGTATTCTTCATCGGGTAATTCAGCAACGTTAGTAGCATCGATAATCCCCGGAGAAACAAAGGCGTGACCTAGGCTTTTAGCTTCAAGTAGAGACTCCCCACCTAAATCTTGTAAATTCTTCTGAGCGTTGAGAATAAACTCTGCTGCTGCGACTGAGATTTGTGGTCCCATAAATGGCGTATTCTCGGCAAAAGGTTGATCAACCACGATGGTTTTTGCCACTTCAACGAGACGAACTAATAACTCATCTCCCGCCTTACCTGTAGGAACATACAAACGACGGGCACAAGTACAACGCTGGCCTGCACTAATAAATGCCGATTGAATAATCGTATAAACTGCGGCCTCTTGCTCACCAAAGGACTTGGAAATAACCATTGGATTATTGCCACCCATTTCTAGAGCGAGCATTTTCCCGGTATCACCAGAAAATTGACGATGCAGGATATGCCCCGTATTGGCACTGCCAGTAAACAGCAAACCATCAATACCTTTGGCACTCGCTAACGCTTCACCAGTTTCACGAGCGCCTTGCACCAAATTAATCACCCCATTTGGCAAACCCGCTTGTTGCCATAATGTCATAATGACTTCACTGGTCCACGGTGTTTGCTCTGATGGTTTTAATACCACCGTGTTACCCGCAAGCAATGCAGGAACGATATGGCCATTAGGGAGGTGACCAGGGAAGTTATACGGTCCAAAGACCGCCATTACACCTAATGGGCGATGTCTGAGTACTATTTTATTTCCCGCCGCTTCACGCTCTTTATGGGGCGTTCTTTCATGATACGCACGTATAGAGATGGCAATTTTACCTACCATCGCGCCCGCTTCTGTTTTTGTTTCCCAAAAAGGCTTTCCAGTCTCTTTAGAAATGACTTCAGCAATCTTATCCGTGTTCTCTTTCACTAACGCTGCAAAACGCTCAATAATCACTTGGCGCGCTTCGAAAGGCTGCTTTTTCCACTCAATAAAGGCATGTCGTGCCGCACTAACCGCAGACTCAACTTGATCTTTGGTTGCGCTTTCTCCCTGCCATACAACGTTGCTGTTGTATGGGCTTAATGATTGTATTGTTTCACCGTGGCCAGAAACCCAATCCCCTGCAATCCAATGTGTCATATCCTTTGTCCTCTATTGAGCCAGTAAACGTACGTAATCATCAACATCGACTTGTAATGCATCTGCCGCATCTCTAGTTAAATGAACGGTATCAGTGGCTTTGTCATAAGCAGCTGTTGTTGCCGTTGCTCTAAAATTTTCAAACGATGTATTTGAAATTAAATACTGTTGAGAGCTGTTATGTTCTGTAATGATAACTTTGGCTTTAAATGAATTTCGCACCGATTCAATGCTGCGTAAATCGCACTCTACTGTTGGGCCCGCGTCAAAAATATCCACATAACCACGACAACGAAACCCTTCATTCTCTAACAGTTTTAAAGCCGGTTTAGTACTGTCATGCACCTTGCCGATAACCGCTTGTGCCTCAGTGCTTAACAGACTGACATAGATCGGTAATTTAGGCATAAGATCGGCAATAAAGCCTTTGTAACCAATACCTGTTAAATAATCGGCTTCGGTGAAATCAATAGAAAAGAAGTGTTTTTGCAACCATTTCCAAAACGGCGATTGCCCCTCTTCATCTGACACACCACGCATCTCTGCAAAAATAGTGTCTGAGAAACGATGCGGGTGTTCTGCCATCATTAAAAATCGGGCTTTTGACATCAAGCGACCATTGAGGCCTTCACGAAATTCCGGACGTAGAAATAGAGTACAAATCTCAGTACTTCCCGTGTAATTACTGCCGAACGTCAGCACTTTTACCACATTGTTTACGTTTAATTTACGAGAGAAATGAACCACTTTACTGATGTGATAATTATAAAATGGTGAATCGAGTCCGACTGCTGCTTCTATCCCTGTGGTTCCGGTCACTTCACCGGTAACCGTGTCTTCGCCAACCATAAGGTAGCCTTCAGTCCCAGGGGAAAGCGCTTCTTTTTCAAAACTTTCTGTGGAATGATCAATACGATTTCTAAGCTGCTCTTCATTAACGGGTAATGACGTAAAACCATGTCCAGATTCTACGGCACACTGATGAAGTGCAGGATAATCTGCCTGAGTAATAGGGCGAATAACAAGCATCAATAATCCCTCCGATGCGATGTATAAAGATCATGCTAATTCCAATAAATAAAACCACGAGACTATTCATTGGAGTGAGCACTATACTGTAGAAATAAAAGTGAGATCGAACTGAGAAGAGTGACCCAAATTAGTGGGTCACTGACATAATTAAGAGATGACGATTATTTAGTTAATGAGGCTAATGCGTTATCTAAACGCTCGAAACCTAACTCAACATCTTCTTTTGTGATAACTAGCGATGGCGTAAAACGAACAACATTAACACCGGCAACTAAGACCATTAAACCTTGTTCACCAGCGGCAACTAACACGTCACGAGCTCGCCCTTGCCATGCTTCATTTAATGCTGCACCAAGCAATAACCCTTTACCACGTATCTCGGCAAACATATCGTATTTGGTATTCAACGCTTCTAAGCCGTCACGAAACCATTGTTCACGCTCTTTCACGCCAGCCAATACTTCTGGCTTGCTCACTTCGTTTACAACGGCTTCTGCCACTGCACAAGCTAATGGATTACCACCATAAGTTGACCCATGTGTACCCACTTTTAAATGTTGAGCAAGCTCGGTTGTGGTAAGCATCGCGCCAATAGGAAAGCCACCACCGAGTGATTTCGCAGTACTCAAAATGTCAGGCGTAACCCCTAAGCCTTGGTATGCATAAAAGTCACCAGTACGGCCGTTTCCGGTTTGAACTTCATCAAAAATAAGCAGTGCGTTGTATTTATCACATAGCGCTCTGACGCCCTCAACAAATTCAGCCGTTGGTGAAATTAACCCACCTTCACCTTGCAGTGGTTCCATCATGATCGCACAGGTTTTTTCTGACATGTGCGCTTCAAGTTCGGCAAGGTTATTGTATTCAAGATGAGAGATATCACCCGGCTTAGGTCCAAAACCATCAGAATAAGCTTCTTGCCCACCGACCGTTACGGTAAAGAAAGTACGCCCATGAAAGCCTTGCTTAAATGCAATGATTTCACTTTTTTCTGCACCATGAACATCAACCGCCCAACGACGAGCCAATTTCAATGCCGCTTCATTTGCCTCTGCGCCAGAGTTAGCAAAAAAAACTTTTTCAGCAAAAGAAACTTCAGTTAATTTTTTAGCCAGACGAATTGCAGGTTCATTCGTTAACACGTTACTTAAGTGCCACAGTTTTTGTGACTGCTCTTGCAGTGCATTAACCATAATTGGATGGCAGTGGCCAAGACAACTAACTGCAATCCCTCCAGCAAAATCAACGTATTCTTTTCCCGCTTGATCCCACACTCGTGCACCTTGCCCCTTTACTGGAATAATTTCCATCGGGTTATAACAAGGTACCATTACATCATTAAAGTCTTTACGTTCTACTTGTGAATTGGTCGTCATCACACTTTCCTTCTGCGTATGCCGTTTTTCAGCATAGTATTTACAAACCATTAACCTTTTCAATAGTACAAAATTCTTTTTTTGAACTAAAAAAGTTTCACCTTCTGTAATTAAATGACTGCTCAGTCATTATTTTAGAATAGTTATAAAATCAAGCTATAGGAGGTTTGTTTATATGTAAACGACTTTATTAGGATGAACGCTCAATTTATCATGCATAAATCAGCACTTATTATTTTTAAAACGGAGAAAAAAGAAAAAGCAAGAAGGGTGAACTGGATCGCTCTCTTAATTAAGAGAGATATTAATTATTTATTAATAAAGTTAGATAAAATCTCATGACCTTGTTCTGTCATTATCGATTCAGGATGAAATTGAACCGCTTCTATTGGTAATGTTTTATGACGAAACCCCATGATCTCATCCATTTCTCCCTCATCATTTTCAGTCCAAGCAGTGATATCAAAACACGCAGGTAATGTGTCTGCTTTCACGACTAAAGAATGATAACGAGTAACCGTTAACGGATTATTCAACCCTGTAAATACACTGCAATTGGTGTGTGTAATTAACGATGTTTTACCGTGCATCACTTTTCTTGCACGCACAACATCACCACCAAAAACTTGAGCAATCGCTTGGTGGCCTAAACACACGCCTAAAATAGGTAATTTGTCAGAAAAATACGTAATGGCTTCTAATGAAATACCCGCTTCATTCGGGGTACAAGGGCCAGGAGATATGACTAAATGTGAAGGGTTAAGCGCCTCAATACCTTTAATATCAATTTCATCATTACGTATTACTTTGACCTCTATACCTAACTCACAAAAGTACTGATATAGGTTATAAGTAAAAGAATCATAATTATCGATCATTAACAGCATAAAAAAGACTACATTCGCTAAGTAGAGAAGAAGAAATAAAAATTGCTCGCTAGCAAAAAGCTAACGAGCAATTCATTTAACTCATTGGCAGACTAACTATGGGCGAGTAACAAAACCAACGGCTTCATACGCTTTTTTCAGTGTAACTGCAGCGCGTTCTGATGCCTTTTCGGCTCCCGCTTTCATTACTGAATCCATATGCGTACGATCATCACGAATACGTTTATATTCAGATTGAATCGGCTCTAGCATCGTCACAATCGCTTCACCAACGTCTTTCTTGAATGGACCATACATTTCAACACCTTGGTATTGAGCTTCGATCTCTTCAAACGTTTGGCCACTTGCTGCTGAATACAGACCCATAAGGTTTGAAATACCGGCTTTGTTTTCCCAATCATGAGCAATACGAGGTGGCATTTCTGCGTCTGTTTGCGCTTTATTGATTTTCTTAAGAATCGACTTAGGATCTTCTAACAGCGTAATAACATTCTTACGGTTATCATCTGATTTAGACATTTTCTTCGTCGCATCTTGTAGACTCATCACACGAGCATTCACTTGTGGGATGTAGGGTTCTGGAACCGTGAATAAAGGCGATTCAGGGCAGTAAGCATTATTGAAACGATTCGCAATATCACGCGCTAATTCTAAATGCTGCTTTTGATCACTGCCCACAGGCACTTGATGCGCGCCGTACAATAAAATATCAGCCGCCATTAAGACTGGGTAACCGAATAACCCAACATTCACATCATTTGAATGACGAGCAGACTTATCTTTAAACTGAGTCATACGACTTAGTTCACCCATTTGGGTATAACAGTTAAGAAGCCAACCTAGTTGAGCATGCTCTGGTACATGTGACTGAACAAATAACGTGCTCTTCTTTGGGTCAACACCAACCGCGAGACAAATTGCCAGAGCATCGAGTGTCGCTTCATGCAATGCTTTAGGATCTTGACGAACCGTAATGGCATGAAGGTCTACAACACAGTACTGACAATCATAATCGTCTTGCATCTGTTGCCATTGACGTAGAGCACCCAAGTAGTTACCAATACTCAGTTCACCTGACGGTTGAACACCACTTAATACGATGGGCTTGCTCATGGTTATGATTCCTTGTTTAACTGTAAAAATTAAATGACCCGTTATCGGATCATTTAATGGTTATTCTATCGATATTAATAATGCCGAATTACGTTAATCCGTGTACTTATTAACGAATACTATCTTGCCACACTCATCACGGCTAATAAATGATTAAATTCATCACTCACAACATCAGGATCACTGTCTGCAATAGGTTCCCCATGGTTATAACCATAAGTTAATCCGAAACTATAACAACCAGCGGCTTTAGCGGCTTGAATATCATTTTGAGAATCACCCACCATCAACATTTGCGTCGGCAAAAGATGATGCTTATCGAGTAACCAATTTAAAGCGAATGGATTAGGCTTCTTCTCGACAAAGGTATCGCCACCAATAACATCAACAAATAAATGTTCAAGTTGATGTTGTTTTAATAATTCAGGAACAAATTGCGCGGGCTTATTCGTCACAAGCGCTAGCGTATACCCTTCCTGATATAGCGACTCTAATGTCTCTTTTACGTTTGGGTAAAGATGGCTCAGCTTATGACCACCCTCATGGTAATGATGATCTAAACGCGCACGAGCTGTTTTTACCAACTCAGGATTAAGACCTTCAGCAACGACCACACTTTGACTTAAAGCACGAGAGACCAAAACATCCGCACCATTGCCAATCCAATGAGAAGCTTGCTCTAATGTAACGCCAGGGTAATCTAGGTCTTGCATAGCAAGATCAACCGCACGAGCTAAGTCTGGAACACTATCTAGCAGTGTTCCATCCAAATCAAACGCGATCAGTTTGATGTTTTCAAACATGTCTCTTAATTACCTTTCACTTTAGCGAGTTCAGCACGCATTTCATCAATCACTTCTTTATAATTTGGTTGATTAAAGATTGCAGAGCCTGCCACAAACATATCCGCGCCCGCTTCTGCGATTTCACGAATGTTATCCACTTTTACGCCACCATCAATTTCAAGGCGGATATCACGACCAGAGTCATCGATCAATTTACGTACTGCACGCAATTTATCTAGCGTACTAGGAATAAATGACTGACCACCAAAACCCGGATTAACTGACATAAGTAAGATCATATCGACTTTATCAAGAATGTAGTCAAGACAGGATAATGGCGTAGCAGGATTAAGAACAACACCCGCTTTACAGCCGTGCTCTTTAATTAGCTGAAGGGTACGATCAACATGTTCAGATGCTTCAACATGGAAAGTGATCATTGTTGCACCGGCTTTTGCAAACTCAGGAACAATACTGTCCACTGGTTTCACCATCAAATGCACATCAATTGGAGCGGTAATACCGTAATCACGTAACGCTTTACAAATCGGCGCACCGAACGTTAAGTTTGGTACGTAGTGGTTATCCATCACATCAAAGTGAACCACATCAGCGCCTGACGCTAATACTTTGTCTACGTCTTCACCAAGACGAGCAAAATCAGCAGAGAGAATAGATGGTGCGATCAAAAAATCTTTCATGTTGAGCCTCAGGTTAAAATAAGTATCTGATAAGAGTTACGCAATCGATTAAATCGACGGCGCAATTCTACCTGATATTTTAAACACTGTCTTAGGCAATTGTTTGAAAAGGGTCGCTTAGATTACTCGGTACATTTTGGTGCATAAAACAAAGCCATGAGTTCATCAACTTTATTTCGGCCAGCACCATTTCGACTAATGGTACGTTTAACTTTTATCTTATTCAGCGTTGCACCATGATACAAACGACGAGTCAAAATGGTGTCATGATTAGAAATCAGAACTGGAATATCTCGCTCAAATGCCGCTTTTTCCGCAATATCAGCGAGAGCTGCTTGATCATCTAAAGAGAAACCATTCCCTGCGTACGAAGTAAAGTTCGCAGTTGTAGACAAAGGGGCATAAGGAGGATCGCAATAAATCACACAACCTTTGCGTGCTCGCTTAAAGGTTTCTAGATAGCCTTCGCAAACAAACGTCGCTTTCTTTGCTTTCTCAGCAAAAAAATACATTTCTTTTTCAGGGAAATACGGTTTTTTATAAGAACCAAAAGGAACGTTAAACCCTCCTTTTTTGTTATAACGACACAACCCATTAAAGCCATGACGGTTCATATAGAGAAATAACAAAGAACGACGGTACGTATCTGTACATTGATTAAATTCAATACGCAGATCTAAATAGGCTTCTTTTTGATTATATTCAGGTTGGAATAATTCACGAACGTCTTCAACAAAGCGCTCTGGATTCTCTTTAAGATGGTTATAAAGATTGATCAAATCAGGATTAATATCCGCAAGAAGATAATGATCATAGTCTGTATTTAAAAATACAGAACCCGCCCCAACAAAGGGTTCGATCAATTTTCTAGCATCAGGAAGATGACGTTGAATTTCTTCTACTAGGCTATATTTGCCGCCAGCCCACTTAAGAAATGCGCGATGCTTTTTCATACGTCTTTTTAGCCTTTTACCCTAATCCAGAAAGCGGGCGATTGTACCCTATTTTTAATCAATACTCAGTGTTATTTTAAAGAATCAATTTCTCGATGTACTTGAACTAAAGATTTTGCCCAAGGACCCAGAGTTTGAACTGAATTTGGCAGATTCTTCACCGCACCACGAGCTTTTGAAATGGAGACATAATCACCATAACTCACAATATACCAAATCGAACCATTTCTTAATGCTTGATAAATTCGAGCTGAATGTCCAAGTTGATGTTCATCTAAGAACTCTTGCACTGCTTCTTCATTTGTTAAAGCGGCTAATTGCAATATATAGCGTTTTTCAGAAATGGCTTTAAGTTCAGAATTAGCCAAAGTAAACGTAATACGTTCTTTGCCTACGTCTGTATTTTTTTCGGCGACTAAAGGCTTACTCTCATCAACAATACTCGTCATGTCTTCTTTTTTAGAAGACACTGATGTCGTATTTTCTTTATTTACCGTCTCTTGAGTAGCAAGAATATCATCCGCAGAAGAAGTTAATGACGCCGATTCATCCGAAGGTTCAGACCCACCGACTAAAGCATCAACCACTTCAGAGGGGACGACAACACGCTTACCTTCCTCTTTACTTGATTCGATAATTATCGGCTTATCAATCACATCAGGAGGGATCGTATGTGAATCATCTTCAGGCAGATTAATACTGTTAAGCTCTGAGTTTTCTTTATTAAGTGCATCGAAGACCAAACTGTCATTATTTAATGATTGATTCAGCGAATCATCAAGCATTGAGTTCATAGAAGGCAGCGATGACTGATTCATCCACCAATAACCACCTGCGGAACCAAGAAGTAAAATAGCCGCTAAACTTAAAACACCAACGGGAGATTGCGCTACTGAACGAATAATTACTCGTCGTTCTGCTTTTTTCTCACCTAATATAATAAGTTCCCCTGGCAATCTATTATTCTTATTCACCAAGCGACGAATTCTTGCTTTCTCTTCTTTGCTTGATGCAAAACGAATCACAAGCATTTCAGAAAACGTTGCCGCTTCATCTTGCGTCAATAACTCAATATCAATATCAATCGGTTTACTGTCCTGCCCATAAGACATCTGCGATAAAGGCTGTGTTAACGTTCCTTTATCAGCAAAAAGCAGCACATTAATTTGCCAGTTAGACGCTGACTGTGCTTTTTGAACCAGTAACCACAACTCACTAAGTAACTCAGAAGAGAGTAGATGTGCGTCATCAATAACCAGAACTAAGTTGCACTTTTCACCCGCTAACATCCGACTAATACTATCAACAACAGTATCGAGCTCATTAAAAAGCGGATCACGAACCATCTGTTTTAAAATGATCCCACGCTGTTGATATATTGATTGATTGGTATGGCACATCAATAGTACTTGATCTGCATCATCACACCATTTTTCAAGGTAACGCTGAGATAGCCATGACTTTCCAGAGCCTTTAACTCCTTCAATATGTACCAAATTAGAACCAAAACGAGAAACAAACTGAATGCGAGATAACACATCAATCTGACTTTCTAATTCTAAAACAGTTGAATCATGACCAATATTCATCGTTTATGCCTTACATTGCTCTATCACATCAGCGAGAACACGTTCAGAAACACCTGTTACGACCTCAGAGCTACCAATTGAAGTTGGGAGCACCAAACGTAACTTGCCTGACAATACTTTCTTATCACGCATCATGTGCTTCATAAATGCCTCTACCGTCATTTCTTTAGGTGCTTTCAAAGGTAATTTCGCTTTTTTAAGTAGAGCACAGATGCGATCCACTTCTTGCTGTGAAATTAAGCCTTCTTTTTGAGCTGTCACTGCAGCCATTACGGTTCCAGCAGACACGGCCTCACCATGAAGCCAATTACCGTAACCCATTTCGGCCTCTATCGCATGGCCAAAAGTATGACCTAAATTCAAAAGTGCGCGAACGCCTGATTCTTTTTCATCTTTGGCCACAACATCCGCTTTGATTTGGCAACAACGTGAAATGGCATACACCAATGCATCGTGATCGAGTGCATAGAGTTTTTCCATGTTCTCATCAAGCCAATCAAAGAAATCACTATCAATAATAATGCCATATTTAATGACTTCAGCCATGCCCGCTGCAAATTCGCGTTCAGGTAACGTCTTAAGACAATTAATATCAATAATAACCGCTTTAGGTTGATAAAAGGCACCCACCATATTTTTACCTAGCGGATGGTTTATTGCTGTTTTTCCACCAACGGATGAATCCACTTGGGACAATAACGTCGTTGGAACTTGAATAAAATCGACACCACGCTGATAACACGCAGAGGCAAAACCAACCACATCACCAACAACACCACCGCCTAATGCAACAATAGTCACGTCTCGGCTGTGATTTTCTTCTAATAAGAACGTCAGGATTTGATTGAAAGTATCAAGATTTTTATATTGTTCGCCATCGTCTAATTCAAGCAGTGATACTTGGCATTCAAACGTATTTAAAGTGTCGATGATTTGTTGAGCATACAACGGCGCAACCGTTACATTACTAATAACGACAACACGTTTTTTGGCAGGTATTACAGATGAAAAATGCGCCGGGTTGCAAAACAACTCGGCGCCGATAGAGATGGGATAGCTACGTTCTGCTAAATCTACATGAATCGTTTCCATGATTCGTTCCCAATATCTGTCTTATAAAATGACTTGAATTAACGCTCTTCAAGCATTTGGATGATTTGATTTGCTACAACTTTTGCACTTTGATCATCGGTACGAACAACGTAATCAGACACTTCTTCATAAAGTGCATTACGTTCTTTCGCTAGTGCTTCTAACACTTCTCGAGGCTCATCAGTTTGAAGCAACGGACGTTTTTTATCGCGTTGTGTGCGAGCTAATTGCTTCTCAATCGTAGTTTCAAGATATACAACGACACCACGAGCAGATAAACGATTGCGACTCTCTTTACTAATTACAGAGCCACCACCCGTCGCAAGTACAATGCCTTGCTCTTGAGTTAAATCGTTAATTACACCTTCCTCACGTATACGGAAACCTTCTTCACCTTCAACGTCGAATACCCAAGCGATATCTGCGCCTGTGCGTTCTTCAATTACCGTATCAGAATCAAGAAACTCCATGTGAAGTTGCTGTGCTAAGTGTCTACCAATTGTACTTTTGCCGGCGCCCATTGGGCCAACAAGGAAAATATTTCGTTTTTCAGCCATTTTTTAGAAATTATGCAAAGTTCATTAACGACATTGCCAACAGTTGTCTCTTCAACAGACATGCTTCTGTGGCACCATATTCCTCACAGATATTTCGTGATAAGACCAAAAATTATCTCAGTTAATAGCTAGTAATTGCAATAGCTAGATGAAAAGTTCAGCATAATTATTTTTCTTTACACCTATTTCATCAAAAATAAACCATCAAATTTGAAGCTATCTTACTATTGTATAACAACTTTTGGTGTAACAAAGATTAATAATTCTTTTTTACCTATATTTTCGGAGCTGCGACGAAATAGCACTCCAAGTAGGGGTAAATCACCCAGTAGTGGTACTTTTTCTACACTATTTGATAAGGAATGCTGATAAATACCACCCAAAACAACGGTTTCGCCATTATCCACTAAAACTTGAGTCCCTATTCTTTGTGTTTCAATTGCGACCGCTTCACCTGTCCCCGTTTTCACAATTTGACCTGGTCTATCTTGCGTCACAATCAAATCAAGAACCAATCGATTATCCGGCGTTATCTGTGGTGTAACCATTAAACTTAATACCGCTTTTTTAAAGGCAACGGTTGTTGCACCGCTCGATGACGACTCTAAATAAGGAATTTCAGTCCCTTGTTCGATATAAGCGGGCTTTTTATTCGTCGTAATTAAGCGAGGACTCGAAATAATCTCCGCTTTTGATTCCGATTGAAGCGCGGACAGTTCAAGATCCAGTAATAAGTTTGAACCGAGTTTCGCCACTTGAAAAGCAATACTTGATGCTGCTGGATTCGATAGCCCTAAATTCACATTTAAAAAATCGTCTACGGGCAACCCATCTTTTCCACCATCATATAAACCCACAGCCGCCAAATTACTTTCAATCGACCCTCCTGCCGTTGCACTTCCGTTGGTATTTGAGAATCCCCAGCGAACCCCTAACTCATCAAGATTTCCTTCATTAACGGTAACAATTCGGGCTTCTATTTGCACCTGCTTAACCGGAATATCTAATGATTCAATAATGTCTTTTATTACCGTTATATTTTCTGATAAATCTCTTAATAATAAGGAGTTCGTTCTTTCATCGACCGTAATACTACCTCGGCTCGATAACATGGTTATATCACCTTCGCCTACCAATAAATCAGCAATCTCAGAGGCCTTAGCGTATTTAATCGACAGTATTTCAGACGATAATGCACTTAACTCTGACGCCATCTGAGCTTGCTCTAACACTTGCTTCTCTTGTGCATCGAGCTCGGCTTTAGGTGCGATCAAAACCACATTACCTTCAACTCGCTTATCTAATCCTTTTACTTTCAAAATAATATCGAGAACCTGCTGCCATGGAACACCATCGAGACGCAACGTCAAATTGCCTTTTACTGAATCGGCAACCACTAAATTAAAGTCGTTATAATCAGCGATCAACTGTAATACATGGCGTACGGGGATATCCTGGAAATTGATTGAGATCGGTTTACTCTCTTCTTTAGCTTTCGTCGCTTCTTTTTGCGCGGTTAAAACAACAGGGGCAGACACGATCACTTCTAAAAAAGCCCCTTTAAGAGAATAGTCATAATCATAATCCCCCTTAATATCAACAAAAAGCAACGTACTATTCGGTTCTCTAAACGTCTCGATACGAGAAACCAAGGTCGCAAAATCTTCAACATCCAAAATGACTAATTTATCATCATTTACTTTAGTGTCATGAAGCTCAATGACTAGCTTACCGCTCTCTTTACGTAAATCTACCGTAGCCGCACCTGAAGCAAGCTCAACCGTTATCAGCCCTTCTTTTTGTTTACTTAATTGAAAATCGACAGAAACGAGTTGATTCTCAACTGACTCTTCAGCAAATACATGAATATGAACAAAAAACAGTATAAGAAAAGCACACCATCTCATTGCTCCAGTATTCATGTTACCTCTGCATCCTTGCGACATGTTATTTTCCTAATCCTAAAAATTAATTAATTGTTTAACGCTAATTTTATGTACCGTTTTTGCCAACACCCCATCCCATCAGACAGCGTTTCTTTTAGCGTGATTTGTTTTGATTGAATATCGACAACTTGACCATTATTCATGCCCATAAATTGTCCTTTTCGAATTTTTATAACCCCACCTTTTGGTGTTTGTATTAACGCAGTAATGTCATTTTCACTTCCCATAACACCTTTAAGACGTAATTTCCTTAATGAATAACGCTCTAAACTGCCGCTTTTCTTTCTGTATGTTGGTTGCCAGCATGATTTCTTAGCGATTGGCTGACTCACTTTTTCTGGCAACTTAGGTAAAACGAAAGGGGAACGTTCATCAGCCCCATTATAGGAATCGACGTCAAAAGGAAGCACGCCAGCTAATACTTCAACGTCTCTAGTGCCTTGTAATTTAGCCTCTACATAAAAGTCATCTAGCGAGTCTTTGTTTGCTTTGCACCCGACCATCACGAAAAGAAAAGTGAGCATAACGAATAATTGCTTACTCATGGGTCCCCCTAAATTGATAGGTATAAGCCATTACTCGAAAGTGCAATGTACTGCTCTCTTTACTCACTCGTTGAATATCAATATTCTCTAAACTTACAATTCTAGGAAGATCAGCAATTGCCTCTGAAAATGACCCAATATCATGATATTGCCCCGTTAACTCGATGTTTAGAGGCAGTTTATATAGAAATTCTTGATTCTGTTTTTCTCCCCAATCAATACGAGTAAACGTGAGTTTGTTTTGAATCCCAACTTGATTTATCCCTGACAACATACTCGCTAGTTCTTTTTGTGCAGGAAGTTGCTGCGCTAAAAATTCATAACGTAAATTCAATTCATTTAATTGGTCTTCCATTTCAGGCATTGCCGCGACTTGATTGTATTTATATTTGATGGTTGTTTTTAACGTTAATTCGTCTCTCTTTAATTGCTCTGTTTTTTCCTGAATCGGTGATAACCAAAACCAATACCCTGCGGCATGCACACATAGGCACAGTAAAAACACGACAAGTAACTGAGGTAACAATGGCCACTCAGTAATTTCATCTACATCTAACTCACGCCAATCAATCATTATTTCCCCTCTTCTTTGGGGCTAATAATCGAAAGGACACGTCAAAACGACTCATTTCATGCCCAAACATCGTTTGCCCAGAAACAATCGAATGCATTTCGACATCAACAATCTGCGTGGACCGTTCCAATTTATCCAACATCGTCGCCAATCGAGCATTACTGTCACTAAACCCTTTCATTTCAATACTGCGAGCATCCATTCTAATTTTGTTTAAATAGACACCTTCAGTAATCACTTCCGGTAATAGATTAAGAATTTGCGTTGTTTTATTTCTATTTTGCTGCAGATTCTCGACCACTTTTAAGCGAGTCAAAATAGCCTCATGCTGCTTTCCTATTTCTGCCAATCCCTTTAGTTCACTATTAAGCCAAGTCACGTGGGTCGTTAATGAGTTATTACGTGAATCTTGCAATGAAGCTTGATGATTCAAATACCGAGCAAAACCCCACTGCAAACAAACCGAAAGAATAACCGCCAAGACTAATATCGCTATAAACCGTTGTTTATATTTAAGCCTTTTTTCATCTCGCCAAGACAGCAAGTTTATCTCGTAAGCCATGACACCCCTCTCAACGCCAGACCTAAAGCAACCGCATATTGACTTGCATTGACAGCCATAGGCATCACTCGTTTTTTATCTTGAAAAAAAAGAGACGATACATTTAATTCCATTGTTGGGAGAGAGACTTCATAGCTTAGGCAATCCGATAAGCCAGGTAACAGTGCTCCACCACCGACAACCCACACACCTTCAATTTTATGGTGATGGATCGACGAATAGAGTGTGACTTGCCGTTTAATATGCTCAGAGAGTTGAGCAATAAAAGTCGTATCATGTTCAAAACTAATACTTTCACTGGTTTCTTGTTCGTCTTTACTCTGTAAGTCTTGCGCTCCAAACATGATATTTTTAGAGTAAAAGTTATGATTCGGTGACATCACACAAAAAATAGTTTGAGCGTGCCCAATATCAATTAACATCCAGTTCTTTTTATTCGGATAGGATTCTGTCGCCTTCTTCCACAATGCGAATAACGAATGTGAATGAGCATCGGCTAAAACGGGGGTTAATCCTCCAGAAGAGAAACATAATTGACGAGATTCGATGAGATCCTTACGTGTAGCAAACACTTGATATGTTGTTGTTTTAACGCTGCTTACCCCTCGCTGATTTAACGCGACATAATCTAAATTAAGATCTTCCACAGAAAAAGAGGATTGCTGGTTAAAAGTATGCGCAATCGCGAACTCTGTTTCTTTTTCATCAAGCTGACTGTCTATCTGTATGACCTTGCTGATAATGTTGCTATCAGGTACAGAAAAAGCGATACGCTTTTGATTAAATGAGAGCATTTTTTTTAAACGAGTCAGATATGGCGTTAACTCTTCGAGGTTTACTGAGTTCGTATCAATAAAAACAGAGTCAGGTAATAACACTTCATGACAAGCAATCAGTTCAAATTGACCTTTTTTTAACCTTATAGACGCCGCTTTAATGCTATGATGCCCTATGTCTACACCAGTGACTGTAGGATAAATCATCTTGATTTAGCTCCGAGTAAAAAATAAATATCTCAAAATTAAGCGTTAATTTACGTTATTTTTCGTTGTGTTATATTTATACTACTCAGTTATTGGTTAGAAACGACAATACAGATTAAAGTAAACGGGAAATATCAGGTGAAGTTCATAAAGGCACTGCTCATAGTTACATTTGTTTGCATAATTATTGGGGTCACTACAATTTTTGGTTTTTACCAATATGTGAAACCAGAATTACCAGATGTTGCGACATTGAAAGACGTTCAGCTACAAACGCCAATGCAAGTTTATAGCCGCGATGGAAAGTTGATCGCTCAATTTGGTGAAAAACGCCGTATTCCTTTAAAATTGGAAGACATGCCCCCTCATTTACTTGAGGCCATCATTGCAACTGAAGACAGTCGTTTCTATAGCCATTATGGTTTTGATCCTATTGGTATTACTCGTGCCGCATTTGCAGTACTTGCTTCAGGTTCCGCAAAACAAGGGGCGAGTACCATTACTCAGCAACTTGCACGTAATTTCTTCTTATCAAATGAGAAGAAAATCATGCGAAAAATCAAAGAGATTTTTATCGCGGTTCACATTGAGCAATTACTAACAAAACAAGAAATTTTAGAACTCTATTTAAATAAAATTTATCTTGGTTACCGTTCATACGGTGTTGGTGCTGCCGCTCATGTTTATTTTGGTAAAGAAGTAAACGAATTAACGCTAGGTGAAGTCGCTATCATTGCTGGCTTACCAAAAGCGCCTTCAACGATGAACCCTATTTATTCTGTTGACCGTGCTACGACTCGTCGAAATGTCGTACTGGCTCGTATGCTCGATGAAGGCTATATCACAAAACAAGAGTTTGAAGACGCAAAAGCGGAAGTGGTTATTTCTAAATATCACGGCGCAGAAATTAAACTACAAGCCCCCTATGTTGCAGAAATAGCTCGTGCATGGATGGTGAATAAGTACGGTGAAGAAGCGGCTTATACATCAGGTATGAATATCTACACGACTGTAGATTCAAAAATGCAAGCCGCTGCAAACAAAGCATCAATCGATAACTTACTTGCTTATGACGAACGCCATGGTTTCCGTGGTGCAGTCAAAACAGTCTGGGAACAGAAAGCCACACCGCTTGATGAAGACGCGATGGCAAAACACTTGAAAAAAGAACCTTCGTACGGTGAATTAATGCCTGCAATTGTTACTCAAGTGAAAGGAAAAACAGCCACGGTTAATATCAAAAATAACGGTACAGCAACCATTCCTTGGGATGGATTAAAATGGGCTCGTCGCTTCAAAACAGATAAACGTCAAGGTTCTGCACCTCGTCGTGCCTCTGATATTTTGAGCGTTGGTGAGCAAATTTACGTTCGTCCTCTCAGCGAAGAAACAAAAGACGACGTTACGACTATCGTCTGGAAGCTAAGCCAAGTTCCCGCAGCGAATACCGCATTTGTTGCAATGGATCCTAATGACGGAGCGATTACCTCTCTGGTTGGTGGTTTCAACTTTGTTCATAATAAATTTAACCGTGCGACTCAATCTGTTCGTCAAGTTGGTTCGAGTATTAAACCATTTATTTATTCCGCGGCGTTGTATCACGGTAAAACACTAGCAAGCTTAATTACCGATGCACCGATCAATACATGGGATGAAAGCCAAGGTACGGCATGGAGACCTAAAAACTCACCACCAACCTACATTGGTCCTGCTCGTTTACGTATTGGTTTAGCTCAATCGAAAAATGTAATGGCTGTTCGCGTTTTGCGTGATGTCGGTTTAGATGAAACGATTGATTATCTTACTCGTTTTGGTTTCAAGAAAGATGAGTTACCTCGCTCAGATACCATTGCTCTTGGTGCGGGCAGTTTAAGCCCAGTACAAATGGCACAAGGCTTTTCAGTCTTTGCTAATAATGGTTACTATGTGGAACCTTATTATATAGACCATATTGAAAGCCCATACGGCGATGAGGTTTACAAAGCAACGCCAAAACTTATCTGCCAAAAAGAGTGCGATCACCAAAATGATGAAAACTCACCTTATGCGAAAAAAGTTATCTCAGCTCAAAATGCGTTCCTCACAAAACAGATGATGTATAGCAATATCTGGGGTGGTGGCGTATGGAGTAAAGGTACAGGTTGGAATGGTACGGGCTGGCGAGCACAAGTGCTAAAACGTCGTGATATTGGTGGTAAAACCGGTACAACCAATGACTCTGTTGATGCATGGTATAACGGTTACGGTCCAAACGTTGTTGCAACGGCTTGGGTTGGTTTTGATAACCCATCACACCATTTAGGTAGCACAAGTAAAAATGACAACATGTCCAAAGATGAGATGCTAACCGGCGGAGAAGCTGGCGGTAAAACAGCAATCTACGCTTGGGTTAATTTCATGAAGGTTGCTTTAGAAGGCGTACCTGAAGAAAAATTAAGACTTCCAGCCAACATCATTAAAGTAAAAATAGACCGTGAAACTGGCCTATTAAGTAATAAAAATGATGAAACGAGTATGTGGGAATATTTTGCTGGCGGTACGGAGCCAACTGAATACGTAAAACAAGATTTCCAAGATACTATCTACTCATCAGGTGATGCTGATGGCGACGGCGAAGAAGACGAAAGCTTATTCTAAGTGACTTAGTTGAAATAAAGAAAAAGGGACGCTCACTTAGCGTCCCTTTTTTATTCGTATTTTATCTATAAAACAGTTTAATGGATAACGTCAGCCATTTTACTTTCTATTTCTTTTGCTAATGCCTCATAGCGACTCTTTAAAGGTGAACCCGGACGATAAGCCAATACAATTTGGCGATGCGGTACAGGTGCTTTCGCAGGCAAATAACACACCCCATCACGCTCTTTTTCTTTTGGCACAGAAAGATAAGGCATCAATGTTATCCCTCCTCCAGCGGCGACCATATTTCGCAACGTTTCTAAGCTTGTTGCTTTAAAGTGATCGTCGTCTTTTGCTCCTGCCGCAAAGCAAAAACCTAATGCTTGATCTCGTAAGCAATGACCATCGCCAAGCATCAGTACGGATTCACCATTAAGACGAGACATATCGATCGACTTTTCTTCTGCCCACTTATGCTCTTTAGGAACAGCCAACACCATCGGTTCATCATAGACAGGCACTTCAATAAAGCCACTCGTCTCATCAACCGAGGCCAAAATCATACAATCAATCTTGCCTTCTTCTAGCATTTTAACCAATTGATGTGTCTGGGCTTCATGAAGATATAAATTCAAATCAGGAAACTGTGCTTTTAATGTCGGTACGATCCAAGGCAACAAATAAGGACCAACCGTTGGGATAAAGCCTAAATGTAATGGCCCTGTCATCTCTTTACCTTGCTGATTAGCAAGCTCTGAAAATAACTTTACTTCAATAAGAATACGCTTTGCTTGATCGACCAATTGTAAGCCCGCTTCGGTGAACAATACTTTACGACTGGTTCTCTCTAGCAGCGTCAATCCTACTTCTTCTTCTAACTTCTTGATTTGGCCACTTAGCGTTGGTTGACTAACAAAACAAGACTCTGCAGCTTTACGAAAATGTTTATGCTCAGCAAGTGCGACCAAGTACTCAAAATCACGGATATTCATGTATTACACTCCTGAAAGCTTATATCTTATTGATGGCAATAAGTTCGATAGCTTTTAACGATTGAAACGATAACACCAAACGATTAGAACTATCAAGCCAGCTTTTGCATAATAGCTACATCAACCGGGCAGACCCCGGAAAGAAATTTAAAATTTATTAAAAATTAAAGGACATCATTATGTTTACATCTAAAGAAGGCCAATCAGTTCCTCAAGTAACTTTTCCAACACGTAAAGGTGACGCTTGGGTTAACGTGACAACAGAAGAGCTATTCAAAGACAAAACCGTTATCGTATTTAGTCTTCCTGGTGCATTTACACCAACATGTTCTTCAAGCCACCTACCTCGCTACAACGAGCTTTATTCTGTATTTAAAGACAACGGCGTTGATGAAATTGTTTGTGTCTCTGTAAACGATACGTTTGTAATGAACGCATGGAAAGCAGACCAAGAAGCAGAAAACATTACCTTCATTCCAGATGGTAACGGCGATTTCACCGATGGCATGGGCATGTTAGTTGAGAAAAATGACATTGGTTTTGGTAAGCGTTCATGGCGCTACAGCATGCTAGTGAAAAACGGCATCGTTGAAAAAATGTTCATAGAAGAAAACGTACCGGGTGACCCGTTCAAAGTTTCTGATGCAGATACGATGCTGAACTACCTTGCTCCTGAGCACAAAGAGCAAGAATCAATCACTGTATTCACAAAACCTGGTTGTCCTTTCTGCATGAAAGCGAAACAAAACCTAATCGACAAAGGTTTGAACTACGAAGAAGTGGTACTGGGTAAAGATGCGACAACAGTAAGTCTACGTGCAATTACTGGCCGCACTACCGTTCCTCAAGTATTCATCGGTGGTAAACACATTGGTGGTAGCGAAGAGCTTGAAGCTTTCCTAGCTTAATCTCTAGCTCGAAATGAATAAAAATGGCCCACGATACCGTGGGCCATTTCAAAACTTCTTCTAAAATGAATCTACGTGAGATATGAATTATGAAACAAGTCAATGTTGATGTAGCTGTTATCGGTGGTGGTACAGCAGGTTTAGGCTCTTACCGTGCAGCAAAAGCACATACTGACAGTGTTGTCATGATCGAAGGCGGTCCTTACGGTACCACTTGTGCTCGTGTTGGTTGCATGCCATCAAAACTGTTAATTGCAGCGGCAGAAAGCGTTCACCAAATTGAAAAAGCACCTCAGTTCGGTATTCACCCTCAAGGTGACATCGTAATTAACGGCCGCGAAGTCATGGCCCGTGTTAAATTTGAACGTGACCGTTTTGTTGGGTTTGTTTTAGAAGGCGTTGATGAAATCCCAGCAGAAGATAAAATCTCTGGCTACGCTAAATTTTTAGACGACAATACATTGCAAGTCGATGATCATACGATCATTACAGCAAAACGTATTGTTATTGCAACAGGGTCTCGCCCTGCTTACCCTGCGGTATGGAATGAACTAGGTGATCGCCTTATCATCAATGATGACGTATTTGATTGGGATGATTTACCGACATCAGTCGCCGTATTTGGTCCTGGCGTTATTGGTCTTGAACTTGGACAATCACTTCACCGTTTAGGCGTTGAAACTAAGCTTTTTGGTTTAGGTGGTCAAGTCGGTCCAGTAACAGATCCTGAAGTAATGGCTTATGCAAACAAGGCCTTCAACGAAGAGTTTTACCTTGATGCCGATGTGAAAATAGAGAGCATGAAACGCATATCTCTTAATGATGAAGAAGATAAAGTTGAAATCAAATTCATCAATAAACAAGGCGAACAAGAAACTATCCTAGTTGAGTATGTACTTGCAGCAACCGGTCGTCGTCCAAACACCGACAAATTGGGCTTAGAAAACACATCGGTTGAAGTAGACGAACGCGGTGTACCAACAGCCGATCACTACACATTACAAACATCATTACCAACCATCTTCATTGCTGGTGATGCCAGTAATCAATTGCCCCTATTGCACGAGGCCGCTGATCAAGCACGTATTGCTGGTGATAATGCAGGACGTTTCCCCGAGATCCGCGCAGGCCTTCGTCGCTCGAAAATCTCAGCGGTATTCTCAGACCCACAAATCGCAATGGTTGGAGAAAGCTATAAAGAAATCACAACTCGTTTAGGGACTTGTGGTTGTTTCGCAACTGGTGAGGTTTCTTTTGAAAATCAAGGCCGTTCACGAGTAATGCTGCGAAACAAAGGGATTCTTCATGTGTACGGCGAACAAGGAACAGGTCGTTTCTTAGGCGCTGAAATGATGGGGCCAAATGCAGAACATTTAGCCCACCTATTAGCTTGGGCACACCAAAATAAAATGACTATTTCTGAAATGCTAGATATGCCATTTTATCACCCAGTAATCGAAGAAGGTATTCGTACTGCACTTCGTGATTTAAATGCGAAACTGCATTTAGGCCCTGAAATGATTAAACATTGTATGGATTGTGGTCCTGGTTGTTAATCACCAGCAACTAACATAAAAACAAAAGAAAAAGGTCGATGTGAAAACATCGACCTTTTTTATTTCTATCTTACCCATCACTCGTTAAAATAACGGCCATAACTCGTCATTTAAAATGGAATCAACATGGCTTGCCAATTTTGTCACTCTGATATATTTAAACAAAAATTAGGCCGATGCTCTCGCTGTATGAAACAACTTACTTTTTTATCTATCGGTGGATGGCTAACATGGCTGGAGTTTTTTCAAGCAACACCTTATCAAATCGAAGCCATTGCCACTTTCATGGTAAGCGCTGCATTTAGCGGATTACTGACATTGCATTTATTAGCGATGGGCTATTATCGTTTGATAAAATCATCAAATATTAAAGGTAAGCACAAAAAATAAAGCCCCAATACCAATAAAGATATTAGGGCCTCTTAGAATCTATCTAAGAAAAAGCAGTATTAATAAGACTAGTCTTTAATTAAAAAGTTCACCACTTTTTCTCTTTTATTCTGTATTTTTAGCTCAGTGCCGATCATTACCATTGAACGCCAGTTAAGCCACATTCGTTTTGATAATAATTTGCTCTTGCAGATTCACCTCTAATGCCACTTCGTCACACGCATGTTGACGAGGACACTGATCGCAATCTTTCAATACTTTCTCTGGTAACAACGAACGAGATGTTGGAATAAAGTCTTGTTTCATAAAGAATTCAGGAACACGCGTTAATACAAACACTTTATTAATCGCCATTTCACGCGCTTTTTCTACCAAGTGTTGAACAATCGCTTTCCCTTGACCTTGACTCTGCCACCCCGCTTCAACACCTAATGAGCGAATTTCAGCTAAACCAGAATCGTACACATACAAAGAGGCACACCCAGTCACTTCCCCATGATGTTCTGATACTGCAAACGATCCAATATCACGCACCAACTCATTACGACTACGTGGTAAATTCTCTCCAAGACCAGCCCAGTAAGCGACCATTCCTTCTAATGCATCTAAATCCGTTAATCGTGCAGGACGAACTTTAACCCCTGTAGAATCACGCTCTTCTAAACGTTTACCTGCTTGCTCAACAGCATAAGCTACCTGTTCAGGAGCAACACCACCTAGGGCATTACGTTTCGCAAGACAAGATTCGATAGTTAAAATTGCATACACATCGTCTTCAATCACGTCAGAGAATACTTTTAATTCTGCAATAGATAACTCTTCTAATGCACAGCCTTTTTCTATAGCACTAACCACAGCAACACCAACGATATGATGAGCTTCGCGGAATGGAATGCCTTTCGCTACCAGATAATCGGCTAATTCGGTTGAGTTTGCATACCCTTGTTTCGCCGCTTCTAAAGTACGTTCTTTATTTATTTTAATGCCTTCAAAGCAAAGTGCTGCCATTTCAATACAATCAGACCAGCTGTCTAATGCATCAAACAAACCTTCTTTGTCTTCTTGCATGTCTTTATTATAGGCTAAGGGCAACGCTTTTACTGTCATCATCATACCAGCCAGTGCGCCATATACACGGCCACATTTACCACGGATAAGCTCTAAGGCATCCGGGTTCTTTTTCTGTGGCATCAATGATGAACCAGACGTCACGGTATCCGCTAACTCAATGAAATTAGATTCACCTGAGTTATAAAAAATCATGTCTTCGGCAAGACGAGAAAGGTGAATCATAGAGATTGAAGCAATCGACATTAACTCCATCACATGATCACGATCCGATACAGAGTCTAAGCTATTACGTGTTGCTCTTTGAAAACCAAGATTACGAGCCAATTTCTCACGATCCATTGGATAAGCCGTTCCAGCCAAAGCCCCTGATCCTAATGGACACGTATCTAAACGCTTAATCGCATCTTCAAGGCGAGAGTAATCACGCTCAATCATTTCAACATACGCCAAACACCAATGCGCAAATGTCACAGGTTGTGCACGTTGTAGGTGAGTATAACCAGGAAGCACCGTCGCCTGATGCTCACTCGCTACATTCACGAGTTGGTTCAATAATAAATCTAATGTGCGAAGCAGTTGATGGCCTTGTTGACGACACCATAATTTTAAATCTGTCGCCACTTGATCATTACGAGAACGACCAGTGTGGAGTTTTTTACCTAAATCACCCACTTTACCGATAAGCTGTGTCTCAACCCAGCTATGAATATCTTCAGCGTCTGACAATAAGATCTGTTCAGGATCTTCCATCACTTCTAATTTCAATTCATTCAATGCTAATTCAAGTTTTTGTTGTTCTATTTCTGTAATAACATTGACAGAAAGTAGTGCTTTAGACCATGCGATAGAGCCGACAATGTCTTGTTCTGCAAGGCGATAATCAATACGAAGTGAATCGTTAAACTGTTTAAATCTTGTGTCTGCTGCTTGACTAAAACGTCCGCCCCATAATGCCATGGTGTTTCTCCTAAATGCACAGTGCTCACTGCTTTTTGAAACTATTAAGTCTGATTTAATTCAGTATTTTTCTTGATGATTCAAACTTACGGCAATTCCAGATAAAAATAAAGAATTAAATGCATTGTTTTTACATATTTATTCAATTATTACTAAAAGTGCTTATTATAATAATTTAGAAAAAAAAATCGAAGTCCATTTAATCATTAAATGAACTTCGACTAGTGTAAAACAAATTATCAAACAGTTGTTACATAATAGTAATTACTTACTATTTAGAGCACGAATACGGCTTGATAGTGAGTAAAGACGGATAAAACCTTCTGCATGGCTTTGGTCGTAAACTTCATCAGCACCAAAAGTAGCAAACTCTTCTGAATACAAGCTATTATCAGAGCGCTTTTGAGTTACGATCGCTTGACCTTTATAAAGCTTAATAACAACATCACCATTAACGTCTTGAGCCAGTTCTTCTGTTGCCGCTAAGATTGATTTACACAATGGTGTAAACCAACGACCATCATAAACAAGATGAGAGGCTTTGATCCCTAACTCTTCACGAAATTCAAATGACGCTTTATCTAACACCAATTGCTCAACCGCACGTAGTGCTTCATTGATAATCGTGCCACCTGGAGTTTCATAACAACCACGAGATTTCATTCCAACAAGGCGGTTTTCAACGATATCGATACGACCAACACCGTGTTTTATTCCTTTCTCGTTTAGATAAACAACCACTTCATAAGGGGTCATCGCTTTACCATCAACTGCAACAACCGCGCCTTTTTCAACTTTTATTGATACTGTTTCTGATTCATTTGGCGCTTGCTCTGGATCGACTGTCCATGCCCAGCAATCTTCGTTTGGCTCGTTCCATGTATCTTCAAGAACACCACCTTCAGTTGAGATATGCCATGCGTTTGCATCACGAGAGTAGATCTTTGTAAGTGAAGCAGTACAAGGGATATTACGTTCAGCAAGGTAATCAAGACACTCTTCACGGCTCACTAAATCCCACTCACGCCATGGTGCAATTACGTGTAGATCTGGTGCTAATGCTGCGAATGCACCTTCAAAACGGATTTGGTCATTACCTTTACCTGTGCAGCCATGGCAAAGTGCATCTGCGCCCACATTACGCGCTACTTCAACTTGTGCTTTTGCGATAATAGGACGAGCCATTGACGTACCAAGTAGGTATTTACCCTCATAAAGAGCGCCTGTTTTTAACGTAGGAAAAATGTACTCAGAGACCATTTCTTCTTTTAAGTCAGCCACATAACACTCAGATGCACCGGAAGCAATCGCTTTAGCCTCAATACCTTCTAACTCTTCAGCCCCTTGACCCACATCAGCAACAAATGCAATCACTTCACAATCGTAGTTTTCTTTTAACCACGGGATAATCACAGATGTATCTAGACCACCAGAGTATGCAACAACGACCTTGTTTACGTTTACTTTCTTATTCATTCTATTCTCCTTGATCCGCATACTCGCGGCGACTGTATTCTATAAAGTTAATTCGATTCAATGCCAATTAAGGCTGAAATTGTGTGCCGATGCTGTTTCCAATAAACAACTCGGCTAATTTTTCAGGTGAGCGCCATGACGCGACCTCTATCGCTTTGCCTAATGTTTGTGCCGCTTCTAGAGCCGCGCGCACTTTCACTATCATGCCATCAGTGATAACACCTTGTTGAATTAACAACTCGGCCTGCTCTGAATCCAAACTTGGTATCAATGATTTATTTGCATCGAGTACGCCAGCAACATCCGAAAGTAAAACGAGATCTGCATTTAATACGGTAGCAACCGCCACAGCAGCTTGGTCAGCATTCACATTCATCAGCTCACCATCAGCAGTAATGCCAATAGAACTGATAATGGGGGTAACTTGTGTCGCTAGAATGGCATTTAATACCTTTGCATCACCCGCTGTCGCTAAACCCACATTTCCGAGCTCAGGGCTTAATTGAGTGATGCTACATAAACCGCCATCAGCCAAACTTAATCCAATCGCATTCACACCATTTTTCATCGCTTGGCCTTGCAGCATTTTATTTGCCGTCCCTGCCAGTGCGCCGGTGATATAACCAATTTGCTCTTTTGGTGTTACACGTAAGCCTTCTTTTTTAATCGTTTCTAATTGAAGCTTTTCCATTAACTCATCAACTAAATACCCACCGCCATGAACAATCACTAATGATCGTTGGGCTTGTTGTTGATAATTTGAAACCGTTTTAAATAATAGTGTTAACGTTTCGGTTGATGCCAATACCGCACCACCTAACTTAATCACTAATGGACATTGATTCATACTATATCCCATACCTTATATTAAAGCGGTTAACATTGGAAAGCAGAAACGAATATTAATGCACTGCATCGCTTGGCTTGATGCACCTTTTAATAAATTATCGATCGCAGAAACAACAATTAAGTGTTCGCCTTGCACTTTCCAACCAATATCACAGAAAGGTGTCTTCTCTACTGATTGCAATTTTGGCATCTCATTACCGAGTAGACGAACCACTGGTGTATCGGTATAAGCGGCATCAAATGCTTTTTGAATTTGCTCTTCTGTCACCCCTTTTTGTAATTTAGTCGTGATGGTTGCTAAGATCCCACGTTTAAAGTTACCAAGGTGAGGCGTAAAAATAACATCACACCCTAAATGTGCGGCAATTTCAGGTTGATGACGGTGATTGAACACCCCATAAGGTTGAAGACTCACTTCACAAAAACTACTGGCTAAATTAGCTTTACGTCCAGCCCCTGTCACTCCGCTCGTTGCATTAATAACAGGCCACTGATTTTGATCTAATAATCCAGCATCAACTAATGGTTTTAACGCTAATTGTGACGCCGTTGGATAACATCCCGGAACGGCAATTAATTGAGCTTTAGCAATCGCATCCGCATTCCACTCAGCCAATCCATAAACCGCTTTATCTAGCCAATCTTCATATTTATGTTCAAAGCCATAGAACTCAGAATAGAAACCTTCTTTTTGAACACGAAACGCACCTGACAAGTCAAAAACAACACAACCATTCTCTAAAAAAGTGGCCGCCAAATCGTGACTCACTTCATGAGCTGTCGCTAATAAAACAATATCACTCTCTTTAGCCACTTGATTTACATTTACTAGAGGTTGCAATGTGTCATCCACCACCCCTTTTAATGAACCATGTAATTCACTGATCGCTTTTCCTTTATCCAAACTATTTTCAGACACATATAAGCCAGATAAAGAAAGGTGCGGGTGTTTAAATACCATCAGTGCCAATTCAGCACCTGTGTATCCGCTTGCTCCGATGATGGTTGTTTTCAACATAAATACGTCCATTTAGCTCTTCAACTATTGAAGGAAAAAGCCATTCAAGGTAACTTGAGCGTTACACATATTAGATACTGCTTTCCTTTTTAAATTTTAGTTTATTCATTAAAATTAAACTAAACTGTATTTCTATTCACTTATTGTGATTTAATATGTGTTTTACAGGGTTCTCTCTTTTGTGTCAACAGTGGATGTATGAATAAATGAAAATACCAGAATTTAAAGAATATTATCAACAGCTCATCTCAACCTCTTCAATCAGCTCTACAGACTCAAGCTGGGATGAAGGTAATGCAGAAGTCATACATAAGTTAGCGCAATGGTGTGAAGATTTAGGCTGTGAAGTTGAAATTGAAGAAATAGAGAAAGGAAAACTCAACCTATTGGCTAAATTAGGTTCAGGAGAAGGCGGGTTATTACTCGCAGGACACACAGATACCGTCCCTTATGATCAAGGACGTTGGAACTACGACCCTCACACACTAACCGAAGCCAACGATCGATTTTATGGGCTTGGAACCGCGGATATGAAAGGCTTCTTTGCCTTTATCTTAGGGGCAATAAAAAACATCAATTGGAAAGACCAATCTAAGCCACTTTATATTTTGGCCACCTGTGATGAAGAAACAACCATGCTTGGCGCCCGCCATTTCGCCTCAAACACTAGCATCCAACCGGATTACTGTATTATTGGTGAGCCAACAAGCTTAATGCCTATTCGTGGTCATAAAGGCCATGTAGCCAACGCCGTTCGTGTTACCGGTAAATCTGGTCATTCATCAAACCCTGCTTATGGTGTTAATGCGCTAGAGATCATGAATGAAATCATGTTTGCTTTAATGAATTTAAAAAATAAATTAGTTAAGGAATACCACAACCCTGGTTTTTCTATTCCTTACCCAACCCTTAATCTTGGTCATATCCATGGCGGTGATAGCCCGAATCGTATTTGCGGCTGTTGTGAACTTCATTATGACGTACGTCCATTACCGGGAATTAGCCTTGATGGATTAGATAATATGCTGCGTGATGCATTGAAAGACGTCGAAGCAAAGTGGCCAGGAAGAATTGAAATAACCCCATTGCATGAACCTATCCCTGGTTACGAATGTAGCGCTGATAGTCCAATCGTAACAAGTGTTGCTGAAATTTGTGGCCAAGAAGTAGAAACCGTTAATTACTGTACTGAAGCTCCTTTCTTACAAGACCTTTGCCCAACATTAGTGTTAGGTCCGGGTTCCATTGAACAAGCGCACCAACCTGATGAATTTTTAGCATTTTCATTCATTGACCCGACAATCAATATATTGAGCAAATTAATGTATAAACATTGCTTTTAATCTGAAATAAATTTACAACACTCATGAAGAGCAAATCAATATTCGATGATCTACGGCAATATATCGTTTGAAAAATCATCGTTTATTCTTCAAAGTTTGACGAAGAGCCGTAAATTCGGATAGATTGAATGCAGAAAAAATTTAGGATGTAACAAAATTACAGTATAGGAAGTATGTATGAATGAAAAGTACGCGGCTTTAAAAAGCAATGTAAGCATGTTGGGTCATCTACTTGGAAACACAATTAGAGACGCTCATGGTGAAGAGCTATTAGCAAAAGTTGAAACCATTCGTAAGCTGTCTAAAACAGCGCGCGCAGGAAGCGACAATGACCGTAATGCATTAATTGAAGAGATTAAAAGTCTCCCTAATGATCAACTGACTCCAGTTGCTCGTGCATTCAGTCAGTTCCTAAATTTAACCAATATGGCAGAACAGTATCATACGATTTCTCGTCACTGCGAAGAACACGTATGCGAACCTGATGCGATCAGCTCACTGTTTTCTAAATTAAGCCAAAACAACATCAGCAAATTAGATACGGTACAAGCGGTGCGTGAACTCAACATTGAGCTAGTGCTAACTGCGCATCCAACAGAAATTGCGCGCCGTACCATGATCAATAAATTGGTAAAGATCAATGAATGTTTATCAAAACTTGAACTGAGTGATATCTCATTTTCTGAACGAGAAAAAACAGAACGTCGCCTTGAGCAACTGATTGCTCAAGCTTGGCATTCTGATGTTATTCGTCAAGAACGTCCAACGCCATTAGATGAAGCAAAATGGGGTTTTGCCGTTGTTGAAAATTCATTATGGCAAGGTATTCCTGATTTCTTACGTGAATTTGATCAACGTCTTGAAAATCATTTAGGTGAAGGCTTACCGATTGATGCTCGTCCTGTCCATATGTCTTCTTGGATGGGTGGAGATCGCGATGGTAATCCATTTGTAACTCACACGATAACACGCGAAGTTATGCTGCTTTCTCGCTGGAAAGCGGCCGATCTTTACTTAAAAGACGTGAATGAGTTAATCAGTGAATTATCGATGGTAAAGTGTACCGATGAAGTTCGTGAGCTTGCCGGTGATCAACACGAACCTTATCGAGCTATCTTAAAACAACTTCGTACTCTATTAAACGATACGCTTGAAAACCTTGATGCACAAATGAAAGGTGAGTTAACCAATAACAAACCAATCCTTCGTAATGCTGAACAATTATGGTTACCTTTGCACGCTTGTTACCAGTCACTACACGCTTGCGGTATGGGTATCATTGCTGAAGGTTCTTTATTAGATACGCTACGCCGTGTCAAAGCCTTTGGAGCCCATCTTGTTCGTCTAGACATACGTCAAGAAAGTACTCGCCATTCAAATGTACTCTCTGAACTAACGCGTTACTTAGGCATTGGTGATTACGATCAATGGAGCGAACAAGATAAGATTTCTTTCTTAGTGAACGAATTAAGCTCTAAACGCCCTCTTCTTCCTCGCGATTGGACTCCAACAGCAGAAGTTCAAGAAGTTATTGATACATGTAAAATCGTAGCTGAGCAATCAAAAGAAGCTCTCGGTTCTTATGTAATTTCAATGGCTCGCACCGCATCAGACGTATTGGCTGTTCATCTTCTGCTTCAAGAAGCGGGTTGCCCATTCCGTATGGATGTTTGCCCATTATTTGAAACATTAGACGATTTAAACCGCTCTAAAGAAGTCATGGAACAATTGTTCTCTATTGATTGGTACCGCGGATTTATTCAAAATCATCAAATGGTCATGATCGGCTATTCAGATTCAGCAAAAGATGCCGGTGTGATGTCTGCTGGCTGGGCGCAATACAGTGCGATGGAAGCCTTAGTTGATGTCTGTGAGAAAGAAAGCATTGAACTAACCTTATTCCACGGCCGTGGCGGTACAATTGGTCGTGGGGGTGCACCAGCCCATGCCGCACTTCTATCTCAACCACCAAAAAGCTTAAAAGGTGGCCTACGTGTTACTGAGCAAGGTGAGATGATCCGGTTTAAGCTTGGTCTACCTGAAGTGGCAGTAAACAGCTTTAATTTATACGCAAGTGCGATTCTTGAAGCGAATCTTCTTCCACCACCAGAGCCTAAGCAAGAATGGCGCGATTTAATGGAAGTACTTTCTGAAGTATCGTGTGAAGCGTACCGTAATATTGTTCGTGGCGAAAAAGACTTCGTGCCTTACTTCCGAGCAGCAACCCCTGAGTTAGAGTTAGGCAAATTACCGTTAGGATCTCGCCCTGCAAAGCGTAATCCAAATGGCGGTGTTGAAAGTCTACGAGCGATTCCTTGGATATTCTCATGGAGCCAAAACCGTCTGGTACTTCCTGCATGGTTAGGCGCGGGTGAAGCGATTCAATACTCGATTGATAAAGGTCACCAAGAACTATTAGAAGAAATGTGTCGTGAATGGCCATTCTTCTCTACCCGTCTTGGTATGCTTGAGATGGTCTACACTAAGTGTAATCCACAAATGTCAGAGTACTACGACCAACGCTTAACGGATAAATCCTTATGGCCTCTAGGCGTACGTCTACGTAATCAATTACAAGCAGACATTAAAGCGGTCTTGAATGTAGAAAACAGTGACCACTTAATGGAAAGTGACCCGTGGGGATCGGAATCGATACGTCTGCGTAATATCTACGTTGATCCACTAAATATGCTGCAAGCTGAATTACTGTATCGAACACGTCAGCAAGAAGAGACCTCTCCTGAGCTTGAAGAAGCGCTGATGGTCACTATTGCAGGCATCGCTGCAGGTATGCGAAACACTGGTTAATGCCTGATTAGCATGACATAACGCACTCTACATTAAGGTCACTTCGGTGGCCTTTTTTTATAATCTTATTATTAACAATTACGATGAATTAACGTTAAGAAATCATCTTATACAAACAAAAAAACCGCCACAAATGGCGGTTTTTCTTAATACATTATCATTAACGATTAACGTCAGGACGAACCCCTAATGTATGACAAAGAGCATAGGTATGTTCTGCACGATTTAGCGTATAGAAGTGAAAATCTTTTACGCCTTCACGACTTAAAATTCGCGTCATATCAATCGCGTGACTTGCCCCAACCATTTGACGAGTCACAGGATCATCATCCAAGCCTTCAAATTGCTGAGCCATCCAACCTGGGATTCTTACGTTATTCATTTTAGCAAAACGTGAGGCTTGCTTGAAATTTGAAACGGGTAAAATACCTGGAATAATTTCAACATCAATGCCCGCAGAAACACAGCGATCACGGAAACGTAAATAGCTTTCCACATCAAAGAAAAACTGAGTAATCGCACGGTTAGCACCCGCATCTACTTTACGTTTTAGGTTTAATAAATCCGCTTGTGCGCTTTTAGCTTCTGGGTGTACTTCAGGAAATGCAGCCACTGAAATATCAAAATCATGTTGAGATTTTAGCAGTTCAACCAAATCTGAAGCATACATATCTGGTGCACCACCACCCGCTGGAATATCACCACGCAATGCAACAATATCTTTAATACCATTTGCCCAGTAATCATTCGCAATGTCGATTAACTCTGAACGGCTTGCATCAATACACGTTAAATGCGGAGCAGCAATAAGACCCGTTTGCTCTTTAATTTCTTTAATAATGGAATGGGTACGATCACGTTCACCAGAATTAGCCCCATACGTTACAGACACAAATTTTGGTTTTAGTGTTTTTAAACGATGAATTGAGTTCCAGAGCGTTTCTTCCATCTTCTCTGAACTTGGTGGAAAAAACTCAAAAGATACATTGATACAGCCATTAAGCTCTGCAATATTTTGATTTAACGACTCTAAGTGGCTTGCGTGTGAATAGGCCATGTCTTGCTCTCCCTGCTGTAGTATTAAAAGGAATACTACAAAACTCTATCATCCGTGACATCATTTTTGGACGTCTATATGTCTACAGAATGTATGTTATAGAGTTCAAAGTCAAGGATCTGATTATGAATTTTTTTCAAGTTAACAATGAGGGATTTTCAAGCAGAAATAAAGAGAAGAGATAACGTGACCATTTATTTTAAGGTCATTAATTAGATATTAAATTCAAACATAAAAAAACGCCAGCACGAGTGCTGGCGTTTAAAATTATTAGTTGGCTATTGATTACTCAGCAGCAACAACTTCTAATTTCAATGTAGCAAATACTTCAGAGTGAAGTTGGATGCTAACTTCGAAAGAACCAGTTGTACGTAGAGCGCCTTCAGGAAGACGAACTTCGCTTTTCGCGATTGCAACGCCAGCAGCTGTAGCAGCGTCAGCGATGTCACGATTACCGATTGAACCGAATAGTTTACCTTCGTCACCAGATTTTGATGCGATAGTAACTTCTAGAGCGTTAACAGACTCAGCGCGAGCTTCTGCAGCAGCTAGTTGCTTAGCAACGTTAGCTTCTAATTCAGCGCGACGAGTTTCAAACATCTCTACGTTAGCTTTAGTTGCCATAACAACCTTACCTTGTGGGATAAGGAAGTTACGTGCGTAACCAGCTTTAACGTTAACTTGGTCGCCAAGGCCACCTAGGTTACCGATTTTATCAAGTAGAATAACTTGCATTATCTTAGTCCTCTATAAACTTATTTAAACCGCTATCGACTTACAGATGCTTATCTGTGTACGGTAGAAGTGCAAGGTAACGAGAACGCTTGATAGCGCGAGCTAGCTGACGTTGGTATTTAGCACGAGTACCAGTGATACGGCTAGGTACGATTTTACCAGCTTCAGTGATGTAGTTTTTTAGAGTTGCTACGTCTTTGTAGTCAATCTCTTGTACGCCTTCTGCTGTAAAACGGCAGAATTTACGACGACGGAAGAAACGAGCCATGGGCTATCTCCAGATCTAAATGAATTTAATATGCTCAGCATGTAACACTACTCTAGACACACCATTTCGGCCTGTCTGGTACGTGATAAAACCACCTACCATAACGTTACTACCCTGAGCCAAGTTTGCAGTTAAAGCTTGAGACCCTTGTCCACTAACTACCACGTTCATTCTGCAATAGACTTCACGTGATAAGCCAGCTTCCTGTTTAACCGAACGATGCTCAATGACAAAATGACAATGAGGTATGCCCGCAGGACTAAGACTTCGAACCGGAGCCTTTGCGATAAGACCGCTTAACTCCAATCGATTGGTCATCAAATCAATTACTCAGCAGCAGCTTCTTCAGCGCGTGGTGCAGCGTCTTCACGCTTAGCAGTACGCTCTTCTTTAGCTTTCATCATTACTGATGGCTCAGTGATCGCAGCTTTAGTACGCATGATCATGTTACGTAGAACAGCATCGTTGTAACGGAATGCAGTTTCTAGTTCATCAATTGCAGCTTGCTCAGACTCAACGTTCATAAGAACGTAGTGTGCTTTATGCAGCTTGTTGATTGGGTAAGCCATTTGACGACGACCCCAATCTTCTAGACGGTGGATAGTACCACCAGCTTCTGTGATTGAACCTGTGTAACGCTCGATCATGCCAGCAACTTGCTCGCTTTGATCAGGATGCACCATGAATACGATTTCATAATGACGCATTGGTTGCTCCTTACGGATTATTCAGCTTCCACGATTGGCTCAGTCATCCAAGGGAAGCAAGGAACTAAAAAAAAGACTGAGAATTAAGAACGGCGGATAGTATAGAAAAACAGCGTTATTAGCAAGAAAAAGATACCTAAATCACAAAAATATTTTTGTTAATTTAGTATAAAAAAAGAAGGCAATGAAATGATCATTACCCTCACTCTTAGCTAGTTGTTTTTATAGACTATTTAGTCTTGTAACGAACGCTGACGTACGGCTTCAAACAAACAAACACCAGACGCTACAGAAACGTTTAAACTGGTTACAGAGCCAGCCATAGGGATTTTAATCAAGTCATCACAAGTCTCGCGAGTTAGACGGCGCATGCCATCTCCTTCCGCACCCATAACAATAGCTAATGGACCCGTTAACTTCGATTGGAATACATCTTGCGTCGCTTCACCAGCAGTACCAACAAACCATACACCTTTCTCTTGAAGTGCACGCATAGTACGAGCCAAGTTAGTTACACGTACAAGAGGCACCATTTCAGCCGCACCACAAGCAACTTTACTTACTGTTGCTGTCATTGATGCTGATTTGTCTTTAGGAACAATAACAGCGGCCACACCTGCACCATCAGCATTACGCAAACAAGCACCAAGATTGTGAGGATCAGTTACACCATCAAGAACTAAGAATAATGGATTCTCTGTTTTATCCATGATGTCGTCTAAATCACGTTCATTCAACTGCTTAGCAGGCGTAACACGAGCAATAATACCTTGGTGATTTGCACCTTTCGCTTTGTCGTCTAACGTTTTACGTGGAAGTTCTTGGATCTTAAATCCAAGCTCACCCAGTTCAGTGATGATCGGTAATAAACGATCGTCTTCACGACCTTTTAATACAAAGATTTCAATGAAACGGGCAGGATCACGCTCTAATACAGCTTTGGTTGCGTGGATACCAAAAAGAAATTCATTACTCATGTTATCGCTTCTTTCTATTACAAATTAGTGGAGCTAATGAGGCAACGTTGCCTCATCATCGAATGTTTACTTACTCAGCCTTTGGCTTCGGCTTTCTTGCGCGTACTTTTTTCTTGTGTCTTGGTTTTTTCTTCGCCGGAGCACCTTCAGCAGAGCTGTCAGGACGCTTTGTTGGTTCAACCATGGCTTGAGCTTTTGAATTAACTTTGCCCTTACCTTTGGATTTACGATCACCTAATTGACCACGACCTTTTGGTTCAACTTTATCGCCTTTTTTCGCTTTAAAGTTAGGATCACGGCGAGGGGCTTTTTTATCATCACGCTTCTTTGCATTGTCTTTGGCTGTTTTGCCTTGGCCACGCGCTTTACGCATTGAGGTTGTGCATTCAAAGTCAATGTTGCGACTATCTAAGTTAACAGCAAGCACTTTCACCGTCACTTGATCACCCAATCGGAAGATCTGACCAGAGCTCTCACCCGTTAAACGCTGACCCGCAGCATCAAATTGATAATAGTCATTTGCCAAAGATGAAATATGTACCAGACCATCAATGTGTAACTCATTCAATCGAACAAAGAAACCAAAGCCCGTAACATTCGCAATCACACCTTCTAGTTCCTCGCCAATATGGTCTTGCATGTATTCACACTTCAACCAATCAGACACATCACGTGTCGCATCGTCTGCACGACGCTCTGTCATTGAACATTGCTCACCAAACACATCCATATCATCAAACGAATAATGATACCCGCCTGTTGGTGTCCAACGATCGGTGTTATGACCTTTTTCTTTTGCAATAAGATACTTAATAGCACGATGCAATAATAAATCAGGGTAACGACGAATTGGCGATGTAAAGTGCGCATAACGCTTAAGAGCCAAACCAAAGTGACCTTGATTATCTGCGTTATATACCGCTTGTTTCATTGAGCGCAGTAACATCGTTTGAATCAATTCTTTATCTGGACGATCGGCAATCAAATGAACTAATTGACCGTAATCTGTCGGAGATGGCGTTAACCCACCAGATAAGCTTAAACCCAGTTCTCCTAAGAAATCACGGAAACCCGTTAAGCGTTCTTCACCTGGCGCTTCATGCACACGGTACAACGCTGGCTCTTTTGCTTTTTCTACAAAGGTCGCTGAAGCGATGTTCGCCAAAATCATACATTCTTCGATGATTTTATGTGCGTCATTACGAATCACAGGTTCGATGCGATCAATTTTACGTTCAGCATTGAAAATAAATTTAGTTTCAATGGTTTCAAATTCAATGGCACCACGCGCTTCACGTGCTGTTTTTAGCACCTGATACATGTTGTGCAGTTCTTTCAAGTGCGGAACCAGCGGTTCATAACGTTGAGTTAGCTCTTCGTCACCATCAAGAATGTCGCTTACTTTATTATACGTAAGACGCGCGTGTGAGTTCATCACCGCTTCGTAATGTTTAAAGCCTGATAGTTTTCCTGATGCAGAGATAGTCATCTCACACACCATACATAAACGGTCAACTTGAGGATTCAATGAACATAAACCGTTAGACAAGATTTCCGGTAACATCGGAACCACTTGAGCAGGGAAGTAAACTGAATTACCACGCTGAATCGCTTCTTTGTCTAATGCGTTTTCTGGACGAACGTAATAACTAACATCGGCAATCGCAACCCATAAGCGCCAGCCACCTGAGGCTTTTGCTTGACAGAATACCGCATCATCGAAATCTCGAGCGTCTTCACCATCAATGGTGACTAATGGCAGTTCACGAAGATCGACACGACCTTCTTTTGCTTCTTCTGGCACTTCCTCTGCTAGCCCTTCAACTTGTTTTTCAACCGCAGCTGGCCATACATGAGGAATATTGTGAGTACGAAGTGCAATGTCAATTTCCATTCCCGGTGCCATATTCTCACCAAGAACTTCAATAACATGACCTGACATGCCGCGAGCACGGCCACCACGGTCAGTGATATTAATCACAACAACATTTCCCATACGAGCACTCATTTTATGCTCATTAGGAATGAAGATATCTTGGTTAATACGCGAATCGTCAGGCACAACGAAACTTAATCCATCTTCCGTAAAGAATCGACCAACAATGCCATCGTTATGAGGCTCTAATACACGGATAACACGACCTTCTTTTCGGCCTCGTTTATCGGTACCCGTTGGTTGCACTAATACCACATCACCATGAATGACTTTTTTCATTTGGTGGAAAGGCAAAAGCACATCGTTATCTTTACCAATGCTGCCTTCAGGACGGATCCAACCGAAGCCATCACGGTGACCAAGAACAAGGCCTTTCAATACTTCAATACGTTCAGGTAGCGCGTAACACTGACGACGAGTAAAGACTAATTGCCCATCTCGTTCCATTGCTCTTAAACGACGACGTAAGCCTTCATAGTTATCTTCACCAGATAAACCTAGGGCTTCGAATAAGTCATTACGATTTAAAGGCGCTTCTGCTTTTTGGAAAAATTCAAGAATGAACTCACGACTTGGAATTGGATTCTCGTACTTTTCTGCTTCTCGATCTTTGAAAGGATCGTTTTGAATAATCTTAGACATAGGCGACCTGCTTAGTCAGGGGAGATAATAAGGTAATTGTACCTGAGTATAGAAACAACAGATAGGAAAGTATCAGTAATTACACTCGTTTTAACAAAATCAATAATTCATTATTTTCTGTCAACATATCTTGAATTGTATGTTGATCAAGTTCATCTAAAAACGCTTGTTTTGCTTTAGCTAACGCCGTTTTCAAACGACACGCAGGAGTAATATGACAGAATTCGGGCGCGCAATTTACAATGTTAAAAGGCTCGATAGATCGTATCACTTCACCAATAACAATCTGATCTGCTGGCCGGCCTAAACAGATCCCTCCATTCTTGCCTCTTACTGTTTTTATGAACCCTTCTTGGCCTAATTTATTAATTATTTTGACCATATGGTTACGTGAGACATCAAAAGTTTCAGTCACAACAGTAATACTTGTAAGCTCCCCTTCTGGTAGTGAAGCGAGGTATATCAAGGCTCTAAGGCCAAAGTCGGTAAAGTTTGTAAGTTGCATATGCTCTCCTATCCTGTTTTTTCATTGTAATTCTTCTCTTGACTAAAAGATATATTTTAGATACAACTTATAACATACATTATAAATACAACTTTACATTCATACTATAAATATAAATTAAACAGGTCAGCCAAATGCTTAACAAAAATACTATTGATATCATTAAATCGACTATTCCATTACTTGCTCAGACAGGTCCAGCATTAACGGCTCATTTTTATGATCGTATGTTTGATCATAACCCTGAGCTAAAAGATATTTTCAACATGAGCAATCAACGCAATGGCGATCAACGTGAAGCGCTATTCAATGCTATTTGTGCTTATGCTGGTAACATTGAAAATCTTGCGGTCCTTCTTCCTGCCGTTGAAAAAATCGCCCACAAACACACGAGTTTTCTAATTACTGCTGAACAATACAATATTGTTGGCGGCCACTTAATTGCAACATTGGATGAGATGTTCTCTCCTGGTCAAGAAGTTCTCGATGCATGGGCTGAAGCTTATGGCATTCTTGCTAACGTATTTATCCAACGTGAAGAACAAATCTACCAAGAAAATGATGTACTTGAGGGTGGATGGCGTGGCCTGCGCGAATTTGAATTAGTTGCAAAAGAAAAAGAAAGTGAATACATCACTAGTTTCACATTTATGCCGACAGATGATCTTACCGTCTCTTCATATAAACCTGGTCAGTACATTGGTATTTATTTAAATCCTGAAGAATTCGAAAACCAAGAAGTGCGCCAATACAGTTTATCTTCTGCGCCTCAAGAAAAAACATATCGCATCTCCGTAAAACGAGAAGAAGGTGGTAAAGCCTCAAACTACCTACACAGTTCACTTAATATTGGTGATAAAGTAAACCTTACGGCACCCGCTGGAGATTTTTTCTTAGACGTTGAGAAATCAACACCAGTTACGCTTATTTCAGCAGGCGTAGGCTTAACGCCGACTCTTTCTATGTTAGAAACACTCACTAAGCATGAAGAAAAAGTAACTTGGTTGCATGCGACAGAAAATGGCTCTCAACATGCGTTCAAGCAACACATTTCTGCTTTAGCTGAAAAGCATGAGCATATTTCGGCTTACACTTGGTATAACCAAGCACAAGAAATGGATAAAATCGGTCAAGATTTTCAATTCAGTGGCTTAATTAACCTAACTGAAGTTAAAGAAGATATCATTTCTGATGATGGTCACTATTACTTCTGTGGCCCTGTTGGATTTATGCAGCATGTTGCTAAACAGCTAATCGCGCTTGGGGTTTCTGAAGATCGCATTCACTATGAATGTTTTGGTCCTCATAAAGTTCTATAACCTTAAAAATGCAAAAAGCAGCATTGATATATTATCAATGCTGCTTTTTTAGAGCTGATGTTTACATTAAGGTTAACTTAATGCGAATATTTTAATTACACTACCAGAACGTATCTCGACGCTTTGCTCTAGCAATGACATTTCCTGGCATTCGCATTTCTAATCCATCACGAAGATTGGCAATACGTTGGTGTTTGCGCCCATCTGACGTAACCGAATTGTATAACCATCGATACGCATCTTCATAGTCTAATGGACTTCCATAATCACTCAAAAGCAACTCAGCTAAACTAATACGGGCATTAAGATTTCCCATTGCAGCGGCTTCACGTAAGTAAGGTATCGCTCTTTCTCTGTCTTGCTGAACTAAGGTGCCTTTAGAGTAGTATCGTCCAATTTGCTCTAATGCGGCAGGTAACCCTTGTCTGGCTGCGTTTTCCATATAATAGAGGCCAAGCTCTACATCACGGTCAACACAAACCCCCCACGCCAACATATCTCCATACAAGAATTCATAAGCTGGAGAATCTATTTTTGTTGCACGGGCGACAATATCTTCAACTAGTTGGCAATTATCTACTTTTTGAACTCGCGTTAAATGTGAGTTCGTATCAAATAATCTAAATAATTGATCTTCGGTATAGATCGGGACCGGTTCTCCGATCTCTTTAGTCGATGCATGCGTTGGCGCTAAAGCCACCATACACGCAACGACGAGATGTCGTAATTTCATATTCATCAACTCTTTATAACTGTATTTATTATATCGACGTAAGCGGCAATATCTTTAGACAAAATTTGCCTTTCGTGGCAAGTTTTTGCCCATAGTTATAAGTTATTGATAAAGATGAAAAACACAAAAATCACGCTACCGATTAGATCGAATTCTATATCTATTCTCAAATTTCAGGCACAAAAAAACCAGCTACATGAACATGAGCTGGCTTTTATTCATTCGTTCGTTATTAAACTTCGAATGGGTGTACTTTAACGATTGTCTCATTACGGTCAGGACCAGTAGAGATAATGTCAATTGGAACACCTGTTAGTTCTTCGATACGCTTAATGTAATCTAGAGCCGCTTGTGGAAGCGCTTCGATTGTTTGTGCACCGAATGTATTCTCAGACCAACCAGGCATAGTTTCATATACTGGCGTCGCTTCTTCAAATGCTTCAGCAGCCATTGGAGAAACTTCTAATAAAGAGCCATCTTTCATCTTGTAACCAGTACAGATTTTTAGCTCTTCTAGGCCATCTAAAACGTCTAGTTTAGTTAGACAAATTCCAGATAATGAGTTGATTTGAATTGCACGACGCATAGCAACAGCATCGAACCAACCACAACGGCGTAAACGGCCTGTTGTTGCACCAAACTCATGACCAACATCGCCTAAGTGCTTACCAATTGGGTCTTGTTTATCTAGACCGTCATATAGCTCTGTAGGGAATGGACCTGAACCTACACGAGTACAATATGCTTTGGTAATACCTAGAATGTAACCTAAGTGACGAGGACCAAAACCAGAACCAGCAGCAACACCACCAGCGGTTGTGTTCGAAGAAGTTACATATGGGTATGTACCGTGGTCGATATCTAGAAGCGTACCTTGAGCACCTTCAAACATGATTTTGTCGCCACGCTTACGCGCTGCATCAAGAGTATCAGTAACATCAATAACCATCGATACAAGTAAATCAGCATAGCTCATCACTTGCTCAAGTACTTCTTCGTAATTTACTTCTTCTACTTTATAGTAATTTACTAATTGGAAGTTATGGTATTCCATTACTTCTTTTAGTTTTTCTGCAAAAGTCACTTTATCAAACAGATCGCCAACACGTAGACCACGACGAGATACTTTATCTTCGTACGCTGGACCGATACCACGACCAGTTGTGCCAATTGCTTTATTACCACGAGCAAGCTCACGCGCTTGGTCTAATGCGATGTGGTAAGGAAGAATTAGAGGACAAGCTTCAGAAATGAATAGGCGTTCACGAACTGGAATGCCACGCGCTTCAAGTGGCGCCATTTCTTTTAGTAAGGCATCAGGTGAAAGCACTACACCATTACCGATAATGCATTCAACATTATTGCGTAAAATACCTGATGGAATTAAGTGTAGAACGGTTTTCTCACCGTCGATAACTAGAGTATGGCCTGCATTGTGACCGCCTTGATAGCGAACCACATACTTTGCATCTTCAGTTAAAAGATCTACTATTTTACCTTTACCTTCGTCACCCCATTGGGTGCCCAGAACGACTACGTTATTTCCCATCTTTCCAAAGTCTGCTTGTTAGTTAAAAATGGATTCTAGCATTGATAGAAAAATGTTTCAGTTATTTTTAAGCGAAATCTCACTTTCACAATAAAGCGCTGTCAATCTACACAATATCATTATTTATTTTTTTGAATGAAATCAAAAACAAGATTACGATTTTATATTTAGGTAAAAACTCAAAGCATCATACTGCAAATAACAAGACCAGAAACCACTAAACAGCCACCAATACGACGCAACGTATTATTCGGTTGCTCACTTAATTGAGCGACCATGTTTCGCCATCCATCAGGGGCAATTAATGGACCTAATCCCTCAACAATAAGCACACCACCAATCGCTAACCACACTGCATTACTCATTTCTTTTTCCTTCAGAAACAAAACAAGGCCCCGTAGGACCTTGTTATTAAAGTAAGTTAAAATCTAAAATAAGATTTATTTCCCACCCATTGGATCATTCATGTACTTAAAGAAGTCCGTCTTAGGATCAAGCACTAAGATGTCATTCTTACTGTTAAATGATTTTTCATACGCTTGTAATGAACGAATAAAACCAAAGAACTCAGGTTCTTTATTAAACGTATCAGCGTACAGTTTTGCTACTTTCGCATCCGCATTACCACGAGTAATTTGTGCTGTTTTATCTGCTTCTGCAATGATAGTAGCCACTTCAAGTTCTGATTGAGCACGAATAACTTCGGCTTTTTCGCGACCTTGAGAACGTAACTTACGAGCAACCGCTTCACGCTCTGCACGCATACGACGGTAAATAGACTCAGAGATTTCTTCAGGTAAGTTGATTTTCTTGATTCGTAAATCAATCACTTCAATACCTAAATCACCCGTTCCTTCTTGAGAGTCAAGAAGTACTGTTGCCATTACTTCTTCACGTTTCTCAGAAACGATCTCTTTCACTGTTTTTCCGCCGATCTCAGCTCGTAGACCATCAGATACACGACGTTGTAATAATGACTCTGCCGTTAAGATGTTACCGCCACCTGTTGCTAGATAGAATTGACCAAAGTCTTTGATCTTCCACTTAACATACGAGTCGATAATAACGTCTTTTTTCTCTGATGTTACAAAACGGTCTGACTGGTCATCCATTGTTTGAATACGAGCATCTAATGTATTTACACGATCGAACATTGGCATTTTAAAGTGCAGGCCAGGTTCATAAATACGTGTAACTTGATTATCATCTTTAATCAAACGGCCAAATCGAGTAACTATTCCGCGTTCGCCTTCTGGTATCACAAATAGTGACATTAAGAAAATAGCGATAACAACGATAAGCGTTGGGATCATTAACTTACGCATGATTAATATCTCCCTTCACGAGTTGAAGTACGGCCTGTAGTATTCGCTTTTGGATCTGGTTGTCCATTTTTCTCTAACTCAAAATCATAATTTTTAGATGATGATGTTGATGTTTTAGGAGAAGATTTAGCAGACCCTTGTTGATTGCCTACCATTTTGTCTAATGGAAGATACAACAAATTACCATTAGATTCCGAATCAATCAGAACCTTACTTGTATTACTGTATACACGTTCCATCGTATCAAGATACAGACGAGTACGTGTGACTTCAGGCGCTTTATTGTATTCAGGTAACAGTTTTTCAAACTGAGCAATTTGACCAATAGCTCCGTTGACGGTACGTTCAGTATAACCTTGAGCTTCTTTCTTCAAACGTTCAGCACGACCTGTCGCTTTAGGTAGAATATCATTACTGTACGCTTCTGCTTCACGAATGAAACGCTCTTCATCTTCTCGAGCTGCGATAGCATCATCGAACGACGCTTTCACTTCTTCCGGCGGACGAGCTAATTGGAAGTTAACGTCTACAACAATTAACCCCATATCGTATTTATCAATAATACGATTCAGTGTTTCTTGAGTGCGTTGACGAATCACTTGACGACCACTGGTCAAGATATCATCCATTTTAGCATCACCGATTACAGCACGAAGTGCAGAATCAGTTGCTTGACGTAAACTGTCATCAGCATTAACTACGGTATATAAATATTTTCTTGCGTCAGCAACTCGATATTGAACACCCATTTCAACTGTGACTACATTTTCATCTTTTGTTAGCATTAACCCTTTTGAGTTTAATGAACGAATCGATTGAATGTTTACAGCTGTTACTTGGTCAATAAAAGTTGGTTTCCAGTTTAGACCTGGATCAACCATACGATCGTACTTGCCTAAACGTAGAACAACACCACGCTCACTCTCGCCAATCGTATAGAAACCAGAGAATATCCAGATAGCAATTGCGACAACAGCAATTAGACCTAAGCCAATTGCGCCACCATTACCAAATGAAGGTAAGCCACTGCCACCTTTATTGTTTCCGCCTTTATTGCCACCACCAAACTTACCGCTTAGTTTTTGGCTTAGCTTATTAAATACTTCATCAAGATCTGGTGGACCTTGATCACGACCGCCACGATTTTTATTACCCCAAGGGTCTTTATTATCGCCACCGCCGTTATTGTTGTTATTGTTGTTATTTCCAGGCTCATTCCACGCCATTAGAAAACTCCAAAGTAATTATGAAGATAAAGAATTCGGTGTACTCTCGTCAGTCATTAAAAAATAACTTAACGGAGTCTCTTCACGTTTTTCTAACTTAGACCAATCAACTTGCTGCATACGTATATCAATAAGCAAGCTGCCATCATCCTGATATTCTTCTTTTATAATGCTTTGCATTTGAAAGAATTTACTTCGAAAACGCCCAACCAATTCAGGAGGTAACCGCAATGTATGCTCTACCATCTGCCCTGCTAATCGCTCCGTTAATGCTTGAAAAAGTAAATCAATGCCTTCGCCTTCCATTGCTGAAACCCAAACACATCGAGGAACACCCTCTTCATCACGGTCAATTCGTGGTTGTTGATCTTCTAAGTCATCAATCTTATTCATTACGAGAAGATAAGGTACCTCATTGGCATCTATCTCTTCTAGAACAATATCTACCGCTTCAATGTTCTCACGAAAGCGTTCATCACTGGCATCAACAACATGTAACAAGATATTTGCTTCTTGTGTTTCTTGAAGTGTCGCTTTAAACGCGGCAACAAGATCATGAGGTAAATGACGTATAAAGCCCACCGTATCAGCAAGTATTGCTGTACCAACATCTGTAACGTCTATCTTACGTAATGTAGGATCAAGCGTAGCAAACAGCTGGTCAGCGGCATAAACCCCCGCTTCTGTAATTCGATTAAATAACGTAGATTTACCTGCGTTAGTATAACCAACTAAAGAAATGGTTGGGATTTCTGCACGATATCTTGCCCGACGACCTTGTTCGCGTTGTTTTGCGACTTTAGCCAATCGACGTTGAATTGCTTTAATACGATCTCGTAATAATCGTCTATCGCTTTCCAACTGAGTTTCACCAGGACCACGTAAACCAATCCCGCCTTTTTGGCGTTCAAGGTGTGTCCATCCTCGGATCAATCGAGTAGATATATGACGTAATTGTGCGAGCTCGACTTGCAACTTACCTTCATAGGTTCGTGCACGTTGAGCAAAAATATCCAGTATTAACCCATTGCGGTCTATCACTCGACATTCACATAATGCCTCTAAATTTCGTTCTTGAGCAGGAGAAAGCGCATGATTAAAAATCACAATATCCGCATTCTTAGCTCGAACCATATCGGCAATTTCTTGTGCTTTACCTAAACCAACATAATATTTAGGGAGTGGAGATTGACGGGTCCCCGTCACAACACCTAATGTGTTGGCTCCAGCAGAAGATATCAACATTTTACACTCGTTGAGATCTTCCAACTCCCCTTCATAAGTAAAGCTGATGTGCACAAGAATAGCCTGTTCACCGGATTCATAACGGTCAAACAAGCGCTAACTCCTTAACAGATTGTCTATTTAAAAATAAAATAGTCTTACTCTTCTGTTGTTTCTTGTGGGCGCTCGCCTTGTGGTCGATCACTAGCAGTGTGATGGCTTACAGCACGAGCAGGAACAACAGTAGAAATCGCATGCTTATATACCATTTGATTTACTGTGTTCTTTAATAGGATAACAAATTGATCAAATGATTCGATTTGTCCCTGTAATTTAATCCCATTCACTAAATAAATAGACACTGGAATCCTTTCGCGACGCAGTGCATTCAAAAATGGGTCTTGCAAAGATTGCCCTTTAGCCATTTTTTTTTCCTTTTTGGTTTGTAATTGTAATTTTATTTAGCTATTAGTCTTTAGCTTATGACTAAACGCTCTGAAGTTAAACAACATTGATACATTATTGTGCTTGTTTCTTATCTAAACGATCAGAAATCGTTTGTAGGGCACCATCAATATTGTCACTATCCAGCCAAGTTAAGTCTTTCCAGCTACGTAGCCAGGTGATTTGTCTCTTGGCCAATTGACGAGTCGCACAAATACCGCGGAAAATCGCGTCATCTAATGTGCCTTCCCCATCAAAATACTCCCACATTTGTCGATAACCTACGCAACGAATTGATGGCAAATCGGCATGAAGATCATCTCGTTCATAAAGAGAACGAACTTCTTCTTCAAAACCGCCTTTCATCATATTATCAAAACGCAGTTCAATACGACGGTGAATTTCTGCTCTTTCTTTAGGTGCAATCGCAAATTGATGCACTTGATAAGGCAAAGCATCACCTTTAACTTGGGTTAATTCTGTTAATGTTTTACCCGAAATTCGAAACACTTCCAACGCTCGGGAAAGTCGTTGTGGATCATTAGGATGAATTCTCTCAGCGGATACAGGATCAATCTCTTTTAACTGATCATGCATCGCCTCCCACCCCAATGTTTCCGCTTCTTGCTCAATTTGAGCTCTAATGTCAGCATCCGCTGCTGGTAATGGTGAAAGACCTTCTAGCAGTGCTTTGTAGTACAACATTGTACCGCCTACTAATAAAGGTATCTTTCCTTGAGCAACAATTTCTTCCATCTCTTTTAAGGCATCACGACGAAATTCAGCAACTGAATAGCTCTCTGCCGGATCGAGAATATCAATAAGACGATGAGGAGCCTGTAAAAGTTCCGCTTCATTTGGTTTCGCCGTACCAATATCCATACCTTTATAGATAAGGGCTGAATCTACGCTTATCAACTCCACTGGAAAACGTTTTCGCAATTGAATTGCTAAGTCCGTTTTCCCTGATGCAGTTGGTCCCATCAAAAAGATGGCTTGAGGTAATGCTTTATTCATGACTAAATGCTTGTATCGCCTGAGTAATATCTATGTTTTTTAGCAGTTTATTATTAAATTGAGATAATTCATTACCCCACAACTGCTCTAATTCCATCACAAGTTGTATTGCTTGTGCTGAGCTATAGCACGCTTCATCATGTTGTACTTGATGAGAAAGCCAGCTAATCACTTGATCCAACGATGGATTAATCTGATAAATATACCTTAACAGATTCGGGATCAATTGTTGTAAATTCTGTTGTCTGATAGGCTGACAAACCGCCATAACTATCAAATTTGCGTTATTTTTCACTTTAAGATCAATACCAAGTTGTTTCAATATACCTTGATACTCTGTGAGTTTGTTACAAATATCTTTATCAATCCCTATCGATAATGGAATCAATAACGGTTGAGCTTTTAACGCTTCATGATGAGCCGAGTTTAATTGGCCATAACTTTTGATAAATTCAGCATAGCGTAGATCAACCAATTGCAATTGATTACCTAATTGAAGCAGCCCAAACACCTTATCAACAACACTTAACACTTTCCCTAATAGCATAGAAGTCGACACCGCACTTTTCAATTGAGGCACAACAACAGTGTTATGTTTCGCCTCTGAAATCTCAGGGATTCGTACTTCGTTAACTTCAAAATTAGATGTTTTGTTTTCACGATCTCGCGTTGTTAATAAATGTTGGTAGTTATTCAATTCTCTTTGGGACGGTTTTTCACTTTGATACGCTTTAGACATTGATGGTTTTGCTTTAGATACCCACTCATCTGAAGACGCTTTATTTGGGTAACTCGGTGTTGCTTCGACCGCTTCTTTCAATTGCTTTGATTTGTTCTCAATATGAGCATCAGTTAGCGGCTGAGAGGATTGACGAACATAATCTTTCATTGGTGGAAAATAAGATTCCCTATCCATTTCAATATCTGATGTCGTTGTTACCTCAAGTAAAGATGCCGCCTGTTGCAAAGCGCCATAAATAGCTTGGTATATAAAATCATGCACTAACCGTGCTTGGTGAAACCTCACTTCGTGCTTTGCTGGATGAACATTCACATCTACATCATGTGGATTTATCTCAATAAATAAAATATAAGCCGCATACTGATTCGTAGAAAGGCTTGATTCATACCCTTGACGAATTGCATGATTAATCAACTTATCTTTCATCATACGACCATTCACATAACAATATTGAACATCACCTTGGGCACGAGCACCTTCTGGAGATGAAATCCATCCATGAAAGAGCAGATCTCCATGCTCCAATTCAACTTCTAATGCATGCTGTAAAAAACTCGCGCCACATACGGCGGCTAAACGTTTCTCTACTTGCATTTTCGTTTGAGCTGCTCGGTATTGACGAACCGATTTACCGTTATGACGTAAATTGATCGTAATATCTAATCGACTCAATGCAATACGTTTAAGCAACTCATCAATATGAGTAAATTCAGTTTTATCGGTACGAAGAAATTTTCGACGGGCAGGAGTATTGAAGAATAGATCGACAACATCAATGGTTGTCCCAACAGGGTGAGCAGCTGGTTTTAATTTAACCTCCATATCTCGCCCTTCAGCATGTGCAGACCACGCTTCTTCTTGTGCAACAGTACGTGAGGTAAGCGTTAATCGAGAAACAGAGCTGATTGATGCCAAAGCTTCACCACGAAACCCTAAACTAACAATCGCTTCAAGATCATCAAGAGTCGTAATCTTTGAGGTCGCGTGACGGCTTAATGCTAATGTCAGTTCATCTTTAGGGATACCAGACCCATTATCGCGGATGCGAATGAGTTTACTGCCCCCTTTTTCGATATCAATATCGATGCGAGTCGCTCCTGCATCGATACTATTTTCAACCAATTCTTTGACAACCGAAGCAGGGCGTTCCACAACCTCACCCGCCGCAATTTGGTTGGCCAGTCGAGCGGGTAAGATTTGAATTGGCATAACCATATCCTTGATTAACTGGTTGGGATAATAAGCACCTGTCCGACAGCTAGCTCATCTGAACGTAATTTATTGGCTGTTCGTATACTCGATACAGTGACACCATATTTAGATGCAATTTTACCTAAAAATTCACCACGTTTCACCGTATGCTTTTGAATAGGAGCAACAATGCTCACCTTCAATTTTTGCCCAACAAATAAAGTATCTGACTTTAATCGATTTAGTGAGCGAATGCTGCTCGTCGATACCTTATATTTTGCGGCTATCTTACCTAAGTACTCACCAGAGCGAACTTTATGAGTAATGATCTTACGAGATTGCGTTGTTGATGTACTTACGTTTGATGTATTTGTTTTTGGCGCAACATAAACCGGTTTGTTACTTGGGATAGTTAGCAGTTGACCAACCGCTAAACTCGTACTTTTAAGTTTATTTACACTCTTTAATTTTGCCGTTGTCGTACCGTACTTTTTAGCAATCAATGATAACGACTCACCCGAACGAACTTTATGTACACTCTGTTGCTCTTGTGCAGCTAAAAGACTTCCTTGAGGTGGATTTTCATTAAGGTAACGAATGATTGCATTTGAAATAGCTCTCGCTATTTTGTCTTGATGACCTCGTTGAAATAGCTGTTTCTCTTCTGTTGGATTTGAAATAAATCCAGTTTCAATCAAGATTGAAGGAATATCCGGAGATTTAAGAACAGCCAAACTCGCATTAACAGGTGCTTTTTTATGAAGCTTAATGACTTTACCCATTTCTCCTAGAACATCAACGGCTAACTTATACCCTTCCTTCTGAGAATGGCTGAATTGCAAATCCAACAATGTTTGACTCACGTTTCTATCATTACTGTTTTTCGCTAATACATCACCAGCACCACCAAGCAATTCAGATTGTTTCTCATGCCTTTCAACCCAACGACCAATTTCTGTATTCGCTCGACGTGTATTGAGCACAAACACAGAACCCCCGCGAGGCTTTGGTGAGCGAAAGCTGTCCGCATGAATAGAAACAAGTAAGTGCGATTTATTTTTTCGAGCAATTTCCGTTCGTTTATTTAAGTTAACGAAATAATCACCACTTCGAGTTAATACCGCTCTCATTCCAGGCTGAGCATTAATTCGTGCAACCACTTTCTTAGATATCGCGAGAGTAGCGTGCTTTTCATATTTTCGAGTTGGCCCAATAGAGCCAGGATCTTCACCACCATGTCCCGCATCAATCGCGACAACAATTTCGCCATTCCCTATTATATGATTCATATTTGAATTGATAATTGGGGTTGATGGCTTATTGGGAATAGGTTTATTTACTTCCGCTTTATTGTTTGCGTTATGAGGTAGGTCCATAACCAAACGATGACCATATTGACCACCAGGCGTAGGGGCTAATTTAAATAACTTAGCTTCGACAGAATGCTTAAGTTCAAAAACCAAACGAGTCGTCCCCTTTGAAGGAGGTGAACTCTTACGGATTTTACTTAAAACATTACTATCACTAACCGTTAGCGGTAATTTTGCTTTCAGGTTGGTATTTTTAAGATCGATAACTAAACGAGAAGGGCTACTCAATGTAAAATAGCTATAGTTCGCTTCTGAATTCAGATCAATAACGATACGAGTTTCATCTGGCGAAGGCCAAACACGAACGCCTTCTAATGTATTTGCAGAAACAAAAAAAACACTCGTAGATATAAATACAAGTAATGCACACCCAATTGTACGAAGATATTTACCGATTAACACAAATCCAACCGTTGAAGTAAACTGCAGCCATATTCATTATTACCCGTGATCACGACATGACGAGCCTCACCATCATAGCGAAGCTCAATATCGATATCAGGATTGGGTAATAACCCTTCCCCTTTCTCAGGCCATTCAACCAAACAAATCGCATCATCGGTAAAATAGTCACGTATACCCATGAATTCTAATTCTTCAGGATCAGCTAAACGATATAAATCAAAATGATATACTTGCCATTTATCCAATTCATAAGGTTCAACCAAAGTATATGTTGGACTTTTTACATTACCTACATGACCTAATGAACGAATAAATCCTCGGCTAAACGTCGTTTTACCCGCGCCAAGATCACCATGTAAGAAAATCGTTGTTTGTTGAGTACAAGCTTGAGAAAGCTGTCTACCGAACTCGACAGTGTCGTCTTCAGTAGCTAAATTAAATTCAAAGCGTTCCATTATTCACTAATTTCACTATTTTAATTGTCTAAATTGATGGACTTGGTATCAGATTCACAATTTAATACGGCGAATGTTTATACGCAAGCTACCTTTTCTATATATGAATATCACTCAACAGTACGTTAATGAACAGTACCAAATTACGAGTTATCTTCTCTATATGATAAACTTTTACTCATTATACTGTAATAAAAAAATGTAATCTCTCGTGAAAATTGACTATCAAGAACTCGCTATTAATATCAAACTTTGGGCACAAGAACTCGGCTTTCAAAAAGTCGGGATTTGTGACGTCGATTTATCTCAACATGAAGCCGCTTTAGAACAATGGCTTGAGGCCGGTTATCATGGTTCCATGGACTGGATGGCCCGTCATGGTCTAATGAGAGCAAGACCTAATGAATTACACCCTGGAACTATTCGCGTCATCAGTGCCCGTATGGATTACCTTCCACCTGAAGCCTGTTTCGCCAGTAATTTAAGCGATCCAACGCAAGCTTATATTAGTCGTTATGCTTTAGGACGTGATTATCACAAACTTATTCGTAATCAGCTGAAAAAATTAGGTCAAAAAATTGAAACTGAAGTCGAGCAATTAGGCTATCGCCCTTTTGTCGATTCAGCCCCCATCCTAGAAAGGCCTCTGGCTGAAAAAGCCGGGCTTGGCTGGACAGGTAAGCATTCCCTTCTGTTAGATAAGGATGCAGGCTCTTGGTTCTTCTTAGGAGAGCTGTTAGTTGATATACCACTGCCTATTGATGCTCCTGTCGAAAATCAATGTGGCAAATGCACCGCTTGTGTTAGTTCATGCCCAACTAACGCCATCTTAGACAATGGTGTTATTGATGCAAGACGCTGTATCTCTTATTTAACCATAGAAAATAGTGGCGTAATTCCAGAAGAGTTTCGCTCATTAATGGGGAACCGTATCTATGGATGTGATGACTGTCAGCTTGTTTGCCCTTGGAACAGAGAAGCAGAAATAACCCAACAATCTGATTTTCATCGTAGAGACTCCTTAAATAATTCAGATCTACTTGCCCTATTTGATTGGGATGAAGATTCGTTTTTAAAATATATGGAAGGGTCAGCGATTCGTCGTATTGGTCATACGCAATGGTTACGTAATATTTCAATTGCTCTAGGAAATGCACCACATTCTCCCGATATCATTCTTTCACTACAAAATAGACTCGGATTCGATACAAATTTAGATATTCACATCCATTGGGCTATCGAGCAACAAAACTCACAACAAATAAATATAAAACGAAAAGAACAACGCTTAATTCGTATTATAGAGAAAGGGCTCCCAAGAGATGCATAATCCAAATTAGCCTCTTAATTAAATTTGAAGTCGATCGGAATTAATGTGGAAAACATTATTTTGGTCGGTAAATAGGACAAACAATAAAAAAGTTAAACACAAGACAGGAATATGATAAGGATCAAAGAAGTCAAGATAAAAGATCTTTACAAACAATGAAAAAGATGCAAGAAGAAAACAAATACCTTTTAATATCAACGAGTTAAAATAAATAAAATAATTTAACGATCAATATTTCAAGATAAGATCTTTCTTTGGTGTATTTATTGAATGCTCATTTAAAAACTACTAACAGACTTATCCACAATCTTTTTTTTGTGGATAAGTTTGTTGATTATATGGTAATGACACATATAACTAGCCCTCTGCAACAACATTCCATGTGGATATGTAGCCAACGCAGATAACTTTATTGATTCTATGGTTAGATATGAATCAGAATGTTCTAAAAGAGCAGAATTTACGTGGGGTTAATGCTTCACAGCATTAATTTTAAAGAAAATAAAAGCGCTGAATATAATTCAGCGCTTTATTTTATTTGGAGCGACACACGAGGCTCGAACTCGTGACCTCAACCTTGGCAAGGTTGCGCTCTACCAGCTGAGCTAGTGTCGCATGATCTAACGCTATAAAGCATTCAATCTAAATGTGGTTGCGGGAGCAG